>JBIKWV010000056.1:0-11244 GCA_044356135.1 Elainellaceae cyanobacterium | reverse complement strand
AACCTTCTGGCCACTACCGTCCAGCTTCTTGATAACTGCCCGTAGCTGTTGCCTTTCCTCGTCAGTCAATCGAACAATGTATTTCTTTTGCATAAAGCACCCTCACGCTTTATCCAACTTCGCCCATTGTGGCGGGTTTGCCAACCCTAATTCTTAAAGGTGACGCTGCACTAGGCTGTTCAGAATTGGACACCTTACCCTGTCGAGCTTCATGCAGTTTTTGAACCGCTTGAAATTGCCCATAATCCCAGATGAGTCAGGCTTTCAGACCGCTAAGGGGGACAAGGAAAAATTGGAGCAAAAACTGCATGAAAACTCGGATTCTGAACAGCATAGGTAATGCCCACCTTTATTTTGTCGGTGCATAGGGGCGATCGCCCCAGGAATACATCTTTGCAACAGCAGTAACCAGTAGGGCGGAAAAGCAAACTGGCAGTATTTGATACCGCCAGAGAACTTTGGTATTGTGGTCTCAGAAATTTCGCTTTCTAGACTACTCGATTTCAATTCTGCATCAGTCCAATGCCCTCAGAGATAGAAGAACTTGGAGGGGCTTCGCCACTCACGGCCAATGAGTGGCAATAACCGATGGCTGAACATTGGTTAACCGGGCAGCTTTGGATAACTCGTAACTCGCGCAATCATTCGCAAAAGAGGTGAAACTGTGGGCGCAGCATCCGAATACTGGCAAATTGTCAAGCTGGAAGTGGCGAACAAGCATAGAGTTAGGGATTTACCGCCTGCTCGCCTGTTTTTTCAGCAACACTTTGATGAGTGGTTAGAATTGCCGACTTTCCCTCATCCCCAGGTACAGCATCAGTTGTTTGGCTGGCTGCGCTCCACACTCCAGATGTTGGCGGATACCCCATCGACAGGGTTTGACCAGGAGCAATTCGACCCTGCCAAAGGGAGGGATGCTGAACGGTGTTTGCGGTGTTTTGTATCGCATCGAGTTGAGCAGGTTTGTCTCGGATTAGTGCAGCGATTTGGACAACAGCACGGATTTCATATCAGCGATCTGCTGCCCTATGTCTTAGATGATGACGGAGAACCTGTCCTGACGCAGGGTATCCCGTCCCCCTACCAATCGTTTGCCACCAGGGTGCTACAAACCTTCGATGAAACGCGATCGCAGTTGGCGACCTGGGTCACCCGTATGGTGCGTCATCAACGCGAATTAAACCTGTTTCTACTGGAGCAGGGCGTCTATCTGGTTACCGATTGGGGAATTCTGAATGACACCACGCCCCGTCAGGTGCAGCGGATTCTGACAGAATTTCATCATTTTACCATCGAGGAGGTCGAGGCTGCGGTTCGCCTGTTGACGGCCTACCATGAGGTGTACCGCCAGGATCGGCTACAAATGCGGCGAGGCGGTGGGCAACGCCAGTGTCTACCGCCCACCGTTGAACAACTGAGCCGAATAGCACAGGTATTGTCAGCAGGGCAGGCAAAGCTATCCCAACCTGAACAGGTGCTGCACCAGTTGCAGAAGCTGGCGACGGAACTCCGTCAATATCGCATCCATGCGCGGGGAGGCCGGATGCCGGCAGAGTCGCTGGATCGGCCAGAAATGCAGTCGGTGGCCGCTGAAATCGAAGCCTCACCGGCCACCGACGAAACCATCGAAGCGCAGGAACAGTTTCTCAAGTTCTATCAGGAACAGTTCGTCGGGAGTCTGGACGCTGCCTTGGAGCAGGTGCTGGGGCAGCGCCTGAATGTCCTCCAGCGCAAATCCGCCGCCGCTGCCGAGCAACTGGTAATGGCACTGCACCTGTTTCACTGTGAGGGGCAGTCAATGACTCAGATTGCCGAGCCAATGGGACTTCAGGCTCAGTATCAGGTGACCCGTCTTCTCAAGTTAAAAGAATTGCGAGCCGATGTGCGGCGACAGCTTTTGATTCACTTGCGCGATCGCGTTCAAACCAAAGCCCGGGAGTATTTGGAGGCCGATCATCCACTGCAACTCCAGCAGATTGATCAACAGATTGAAGCAGCGCTCAACGAATTGATTGACAGCCAGATGCAGAAAGCGCAGGTCGAGGCCAGCGTTGCCCAGAACAAACCGCAGACCAATCTGTTTGCCCGCAGACTGTGCCACTACTTGAAGAGTTGCAGGACAAAGGTATCATGAACGCAATGACTTACGATTTACCCGATTATGACTGGCAGGCGATCAGCCTGGGCAGTATTCAATTGACGCCAGAACAGATTGGGCAGGCGATCGCCCTCAGCCAGGGCAGCTTTAACCCGTCCCAGCGCTGGCAAGTTTATCTTCAGGCATTGGCGCTGTCTGGTATTGAACAATGGCTTCAGGAGAGAGCGCCACAATTAGCATTGAATTTATTAGGGAATCCACAGCAGGCTGCATCATACGACGAACGATTGTCAAGTTTAAGCTATGTCAGAATTGGGGCGTTTACTGTTTGCCTGTTATCCAGTGGAAACATAACCGACGTTGAAGTTCCAGTTCATCGTCGGTTGCTTGACACGCCTCTGTTTACCCCTAATTTCTGGGTTGTGGTGGAGGTCATGGAAGAACTGGAGCAAATTGAAGTTTACGGCTATCTGCGACACCATGAGATGCCACCGCAGGGGATCAATGACCAGACTGCCGCTTCGGATTCCAATCTTTACTTCCCCTTAAACTGGTTTCAGCCTGACCCCAATGCCTTGCTGCTGGAACTGGAATGTCTTGCATCTGAGGGTTTGAGCGTGGCGATCGCCCCTACCGAAACAACAGCGGAGCGTCTGCCCATCACCCCATCTACTCTGCTGACTCCGGTCATCAACATCTGGCAGCAGCTTCAGCAACAGTTAGTTGACCTGGAACAGGGTGTCTTGTGGATGCTGACGCCTATTCTCAATCCAGAACCTGCGCTGGCCTTTCGAGACCATACCGAATTTGAAATTCTCAGTAACATCCTGGAGCAGCAAGAGATTGAGATTCCTGATTCGCTTCAAGGCATCTATCGAGATTTTGTCTGGAACAGTGAACTGCTCCGGCTACACGTTCTGGCATGGGAACTGGAGCCAGATGCCCCCCTTCACCCAACAGCCGACTCACCTAGATACTGGACACTGCTGCTGTCCCTCAGTCCTCCGCTCAATACGCTGCTGCCGATTGGCCTGCGGCTTACGGTTCGGGATCAGCAGCAAGTTTTGTTTGACCAGACGGTGACGGAAGACAGCAGTACGGCCTACCTGTCGGCACGGGTGGAGGGCGAATGGGACGAACACTTTTGGGTAACGATTGAAACACCAGAGGGGGTGCTGCTGGAATTGCCGTTAACGTTCAGTCCTCAACCCGCTTAATCCACCAACTCTGCTCATCCTCCTCTCCAGGGGCACAACTATGACTGCAACGCTTCGGCTCAAAGTGCGAAAAATTCAGCAAATCTGCCTGTTTGAGTTGGTCTGGGGCGAGGGGCAGCAGCTAGAAACGGAGATCGTCTATCCTCCTGAACTGGATCGTCTGTATTTGGATTGGCGACGCGCCTACCTCAATTTTTACCGTCAGTTGGATGATGCACCGCCGCCAACCTCCACTCCGATAGGCGATGGAATGCGAGGCCGACTCGCCCAGAGTTCAACCAGTGAGAGCAGTGAAATTGACTGGCGATCGACCCTGGCCCAGGCGGAAACAAAGTGGCTGAATGCGTTCTATAGCTGGCTGCAAAGTGGCGAACTGTATCCACTGCGACGGGCAATCGCGCAGGCCGGGCAGAACCGGGCTGAGGCTGCATCCTCCGTCACCGTCTTTCTCACCTGTGCGTCTCTCGACCTGGCGCGGCTCCCGTGGGAGTCCTGGGAAATTGGCGCAGACATGGCTGTCACCCGTCGGTCGATTCTCATTGTTCGTGTTCCCCCAAAAATTTCGCTGTCTACTTCATCCCAGCAGCGGCGACGGGCAAGAATTTTGGTCATTCTGGGTGACGAGACGGGGCTGGATTTTCAGGCCGACCGGAGGGCAGTGCAGTCGCTGAGTCCGGTGGCGGAGGTGCAGTTTCGGGGCTGGCAGCGGGGGAAAGACCTGAACCGGGTGAAGGCCGAGATCCTGGAAGCGATCGCCGATGAAGAGGGCTGGGATGTGCTGCTGTTTGCCGGACATAGTAACGAAACGCGGATCACCGGGGGAGAATTGGCGATCGCCCCTCAGACCTCGATTGGCATTCAGGAAATTGCACCCCAAATCCGGATCGCACAGGAACGGGGATTACAGTTTGCGTTGTTCAACTCCTGTAGTGGTTTAAATATTGCCGAATCGTTGATTGACCTGGGACTGAGTCAGGTGGTGGTGATGCGGGAACCGATTCATAACCGTGTCGCTCAGGAATTTTTAATCGATTTTCTGCAATGTTTGGGGCAACACTACAACGTCCAGGATGCACTGGAGCAAACCTGTCAAAGACTGGAGCTGAGCAAGCGGCTGACCTATCCCTCAGCGGCGCTGGTGCCCTCCCTGTTCTGCCATCCCGGTGCCACTCCATTTCGGATCCCCCCCTCTGGATGGAAGTACCGTCTCAAAAGCGTGTTACCGAATCGGTGGGAGGCGATCGCGCTATCTGTCTGTGTGGTTCTCGGTACCTGGACGCCCATGCAGCAGTGGATGCTTCAGCAACGCCTCTGGGTACAGTCAATTTATCGCAATCAAACCGGACAATTGCCTGCGAAGAAGCCACCTCCGGTGACGCTTATTCATATTGATGAAGAATCGATCGAGAAGGCCGATCCGTCAATTCTGGACAAAGATGACTTGAACCCCCTGGACCGACGCTATCTGGCAGCGATTGTGGATCGACTGCGCGAGCGTAATGCTCGCGTCATTGGCATCGATTATTTGCTGGACTATGAACTACCGGGCAAAGATCTATTTTTGAGTCGTGCAGTGCAGCAGAGTATTGAACGGCAAACATGGTTCATCTTTGCGACGCTTCTGGACAATGCAACCGGGCAAGAGAAAGATCAGATCCATCCTAACCTGCGGTTGAATTCAAACTGGAAGCTCCAGGGCTATGCTAACAGTGCATTTGGTCATCTGGAACTGCTCTACCCCGGCGAAGACTGTCGTCAGCTCTGCCCCTTTGCCTATCTTCTGTCGCTGGTGGCAAAATCCCAATCACTCACGCCGCCACCTCCACAACCCCAACTCCAAAATCAGAGCGATCTGCGCACTCAACTGCTGGACTTTTTGCAATCCTCCCCGCAGCCCACTGAGGTACAGTCGCTCACAAATTTGCGGCATTACCCGGTGAGCGACTGGGCCTATCAATTCCTGCCGCTCCAGGTCAACACGTGGCTGACCCCCATTCTTGATTTCTCCCTTCCTCCCACACATGCTTACCACCGGGTGTCTGCCTGGAGGCTGCTGGACAAACGTCAATCTAGCCATCTGAGCGATCTGTCTCAGCAGGTTGTGATTGTGGCAGCGGGGGGCTACGGTGATGCAGGTCTCGCAGGAGAAAACGATGGTGATGCCGTTCCGTTACCACCCGCCCTGCGCTACTGGACTGATCAGATGCTCGATCAGCAGGACGGGAACACCTCACCGCTTTCGCTATCAGCTCCACTACTGACTGTGCTAACAGGAGGCGAGCAACTTGCCTACGGTGTCCATCATCTGCTAACCCGTCATGTGGTTGTGCAGGTGCCCGACCTGTGGCTGATCGCATTGGCAGGTGCGACGGGTAAAGGAATTTCGGTCGCGGTCACCAACTTGCAGCGACGGCAGCAGTGGACACGTCAGCGGCGATCGCTGCTGGTGGGTGGACTGTCAATGGCGATCGCCGCCTATGCCCTGACTTCCCTGCAACTGTATATTTCTGCTGGAGTGCTGCTGCCGTGGCTCCTACCTTCGGTGACGCTGGGGGTTTATGTGCTGCGGGTTGCTAGAAAAAAGACAATTGCGTGAGCCAGTTGTGATCTTGCTCACAACGCAACGGAGATACTATCGCTGAAAATCTCCTGATAGCTGGATATTCTTACTTACTCTCTCAATAGAGGTGCTATCTCCCAATGCCTAATCCATTACCATCAAGAAAACTGTTATTTACAGCACTTTTCAAGCCCTTGGGTGATAGAGTTTTTGCTGAGAGCTGCACGGAGCGAGACTCGCAACAAAAACATTGGTTTTATCTCAGCGCCAGACGCTGTCGGACAATGGCATCTGCGCTGGGACTGTTGCTTTGCCTGGGTAGTAGCACGCTTAGTGTAGGTTTGGGACTTGCCGCGTCGCCTACAAATACACTCCAACTCCGGGGGTATCGCAAGGTCGATCAGAGCCTGATTGCCCGCAGGCGCTGGCGGGTGCCAGATCCACTGGTCTCCCGTTCGCCAGATAGTAATTTCTGTGCGATCGCCCCAGGACTCGTGGCCGCCGATCCAGTCAAGAGCGATCGCGTCTGGAACGATCGCCCCATGTTTATCTGGTTCGGGGCGGGGGTGAAGTTGAACCTGCGTGTCCGTGGTAAGGAAGAGTTGTTCTGGAGCCGCAATCTCGATCTGGATGACCGACGAGTCATCTATAGCGGACCACCGCTGCGACGGGGTGAGAACTATCAGTGGCAGATTGTGTTTCCTCAAGGCAGAAGGTCTGCGGTTTCTCGCTGGTATCCCGTGGAGGTGCTGTCGGTCGCAGACTATAACCAGTACATGGGAGAATGGCAAAGGGAGGAAGCTCAACTCCGTCAGGAACGCGCGGATGCAGAAGCGATCGCCCTTGAAAAAGCAGGCTTCTTTATGGAGCAAGACTTGTGGTCCGATGCGTTACAAATTTTATTTGAATTGAACAATCCTTCGCCTGCATTGCGGCAATATCGTCAGGATTGGCTAAATTACCTGTGTGGCTCTAACCCACAGGCTCCTTCACCTAACTCAGGAATTTAAGCTTTCCTAGAGATTGGTCTATGGAGAGTGTGCAGTTTCTTGATTGTCATATTTGATTGATTGTGGTAGGTTGTTACACAATTATAGAAAAACCGCGACAGATTTACCTTTTATGGTATTGCCTGTTACATCGGTAGACTGCATCTGGGATATTTAGATTCCGTGTTGAATTCTATCTCTTTGTTCTTTGCTTGTTTCTAAGGACTAATATCTATTTGTCGTTCATGCTGTGTCGTTAAATCCAGACATGATTTTTTGACGGAGGTCGTTAGAGTGTGGCTCCCGTAAGAGAATCATATTCAACAGCATTAATGCCTCATTGATTCCTCGTTTTATCAGGATGCATTCTATGGGTGTGATGGGAAGCAGGGTTGGTCTGTGGTCATTTGTCCTGGCTTGGGGAACAATCGCAGTCGGAACACATCCGGCGATCGCGCAGGTGGTTCCCGATGGCACGTTAGGTTCAGAGCGATCGGTGGTGACGCCCAATGTCACTGTACGCGGTCGCACTGCTGACCGGATTGACGGTGGTGCGGTGCGCGGCAGCAGTTTGTTCCACAGCTTTGAGCGCTTTAATGTGCGCGACGGTCAGAGCGTCTATTTCGGCAACCCCACGGGAATTAACCACATCTTTGGCCGCGTAACGGGGGGCAGCGTCTCTAATATCCTCGGCACATTGGGCGTCGATGGTGTTGCCAATCTTTATCTACTAAACCCCAACGGTATTTTCTTTGGTCCCAATGCCCGTCTGGATATTCGCGGCTCGTTTGTCGGTAGCACGGGTGATCGCCTGGTCTTCCCCGATGGCAGTGAGTTCAGCGCTACCGACCCGCAGGCTCCGCCGCTGTTGACGGTCAGCGCTCCTGCTGGTGTGCAGTTCGGTGCAGGTGCAATCGGCAGACTGACCAATCGGGGCAATCTGTCGGCAGGCCAGAACCTCACCCTCAGCGCCCACACCCTCGACCTGGAAGGACAACTCCGCGCTGGAGGCGATCTCTCTTTGCAGGCGCTGGACACCCTGCGGATTCGTGACAGTGTGACCGATCCATTCATCGCCGCGGCGGGCGGACGACTGGTGGTGCAGGGAAATCGCGCCGTTGATATCTTTGCCCTGAACAATCGCAACAGCGGTCTGTTTGCGGGGGGCGATCTGGTGCTGCGATCGAACAACACCGTCGGCGGTGATGCCCACTACTGGAGCGGCGGCAATTTTCGGATTGAACAACTAAATGGGGAACTGGGCAATCTGTTTAGTCCCAATGATCCTGTAATTCGGTCAGCCGGAGACGTGTCATTCCTCGGTTATGTTGGAAGTTCGCTGCATATCTTTGCGGGCGGCAGCGTGACGATTCCAGGTTTTATTGCGATCACGGGGGCTGACCCTGTGAATGGAATTGTTGAGGCTGTTACACTGGCCGATGGCATTACCACTGTCCCCATTGATGGCAGGAGCGAACCAACCCTCGATATTCGGGCTGGCACAACCGCATTTTTGCCTCCCGGAGCCGTCCTGGATGGTGGGACTGTAACCCCCGGATTACCCGATCTCACGGCTCCTCCTGCCAGTAATAGAGCCGATATTACAGTTGGATTGATTTACTTCGCTACACCGGGTTCTGGTTCGATCAATGCAGAAACGGGGGAAGGACTGACCCCAATTGCAGGGCAGGTGCTTCTCACTAACCAGTATCGACCGAATGCGCTACAGGGCGATATCCGCTTGAACGCAAGTTTGCCTGGAAGGTTTACAAATCGGGCGGTGATCAACGGTGCGCTGTCAGGAGGTGGAGATACTGCGATCGATTCTCGCGGAGAGATTACTGTTGCAGGGAATATTGAAGCTTTTCCGGAGGCATTTGTTGATTTCAATACCGGGCCTGTGTTTACCGGAAATGGAGGAAACGTTTATCTGGGTAGTCAAGGCAACATCACGTTAACGCCTGGTTCTGCGATTGACTCAACAGGAGTTCTGGGTGGCAGTACGACAATTCGCAGTGGTGGCAACGTCTCAATGGCTAGTGTCCTCAATCCTGATGGTACAACTCGAACTCCAGGGGGTGTTTTTAGCTTTAATGTTGGCTCTTCTGGTAGCGTTGGTGGCAGTATCGATATCAGAGCGCGATCGCTCAGCCTCAGCGATGGTGCAATTTTGACAACTAGCACCATTCCCATTGGGTTGTTTCGGGAGGTTACGGCTACGCCGACGAACTCGACTGCAAGCGCAAACTCAGGAAACATTACGATCAACACCAGCGAATCGGTACAGTTGACTAATAATAGTCAGATTCGAGCAATTATTGAGTCTGGTGGGAGCGGTACTGCGGGTGATATCAACATTGCAACGGGTACATTAAGCGTCCTTAACTCCCAAATTGGGAATGTACTTTTTCGTGAGATCAGCAACCCCGAAAGATTTCCCGGCAGTCGGGGCGCTGCCGGGTCGATTACAGTCAACGCCAGAAGGGAGGTGATTCTCTCCGGTACCGCTCAGAATGGATTTTCAAGTGGGTTGTTCTCGAGTACAGAGCGGGGGGCTTCTGGAAACGCAGGTAACATCAACGTGGATGTGCGCTCTGGTTTGTTCCGGGTAGAAAATGGAGCGGTCGTTTCTGCTGTGACCGCAAACGAAGGTCGGGGAGGAGACATTGCAATCCGTGCAAGAGATTTTGAGGTTTTGAGTGGGGGACGCATTTTTGCGGTGAGTCGTGCTGCTGGTGAACCAGGAAACATCGCTGTTCTCGCGGATGATATAAGGGTTGATGGTTTTGATCGCAACTATCCATCACGAATCGAGAATATTAGAGCCTATATCAATGACCCCTCACTCTCGTCAGGAGAGCAGGCTGTTGATGTTCTCAATTTTGAGTATCTCAGTGAAGATGGTATTTACACCAGTGGCTTATTTGCAGACTCAGCGGGTTCAGAGCAAGTGAGAGCTGGTGATATCTTCATTCGAGGCAACAATACAATTAACATCACCAATCGCGGCACCATCCTGGCGAGAGGACGGGCAGCCGACGAAGACAGTGGATTTAACAGAGTTGTACTTTCAGCACCTCAAGGTTCTATTAACATCAATCAGGGCTTGTTAAACACCAGCAACAACGGTAACGGGTTTGCAGGCGATATTCTTCTGGGCGCTCGTAACCGGATCACTATCAGCCAAAGCCCAGATTCTACACAAAGGAATCTGGGACTCATTAGTGAAGGAAATTTTGGGCGAATTTTGATTGGGAATGTTCCTGTTTCCCCCCGCAATCTGACGCTTCCTTCTGCACTAGATAATCTACTGCTACCCCTCGCCTCTCCCCAGACATTTACAATTAACAACTCCACCCTCAGCACCACAAACCGCATTGGAAGAAATGGTGGAGCGTTTGGCAGAGCGGGCGATATTACATTGAGTGCTCGCAACAGTATAACGATCACGAACCCCCGTGCGCCAGAAGATAGACCGCCTGAAGTTGGTATCTTCAGTGAAACGCTGAATGACAGGACGGCAGGTAACGTGTCATTGTCTGCACCCAACGGTTCAATCACGGTCATCGGTGGTACCATTAGTGCCCGTACTGCACTTGACGTAGATGGTTCAGCAGGGAAGGTTCAAATTTCTGCGGATTCCATCACCGTTCGCAACTCTGCTGAAATCAGTACTGCCACTTTTGGTCGGGGCGATGCAGGAGATGTGGTTTTGCGAGCAGACGATCGAATATCTCTGTCTAACGGGGCGCTTGTGTTTAGCACCGTAGAGTCGGGTGCTCGTGGGAACGCTGGACGCATTGAGGTTGATACACCGCTATTGTCTATGACAGGCAGGTCTGAACTGCAAACGCTTGTTCGTGGGGCGGACGCAAGAAATGGTAGATCCGCTGGAATTGGCAACGCTGGAAATATTCTACTGAGCGTGCGCGATCGCATCTTCTTAAACAGCAGCCGCATCTTTAATGAATTGGAGGAAAGCACAATTGGAAGCGGAGGCAATATCTACATCGGCTCCAGAATTGTTTTTAGTCAAAATAGCTCAATTCCACAGATCCGTGGCTCCACTCGTTCGATCGTTTTGACCAATGAAGCGCGATTAGACAGCGATACTGCGGGTGATGGTGGTTCATTTGAGGGTATTAGCTATACAGGCAACGCTGGAGACATTTTTATCCGGGCCAATCAGCTAACTCTAGAGCGGGATAGCAGGATTACCAATGCGGTTTTGTCAGGTGCAGGCAGTCTTACATCTCCTGTAAGAGCTGGCAGGGTTGACATTGGTGCTGGCGCTGTTTTTCTGAATGACGGAAGAATTACTAGCAATGTCGAACGAGGTGCTGTTGGCAACGGAGGAAGTATTTCTATCCAGGCGCGTAC
>JBIKWV010000827.1:0-3176 GCA_044356135.1 Elainellaceae cyanobacterium | reverse complement strand
GGTCAGCACGACTTTGCAGTTCTCGGTTTTCACACTTGATTAGAAGGGCGAGAAATTAATCGAGAAGTAAATGCCGTTCTCCTGGAGCGAGTTCCCCGAAGAATTCACGTCCACCAGCGGGATGCCCCAATCAATGCGAGCGGAAAAGCGATCGCCCTGACGCCACAGCAGCCCCAAACCCAGACCTGCGATTGTGCTGTTCTCAGGATTGTCTCGACCGGAGTTCCACCCGGTGCCCACATCAATGAAGGGCACGACCTGGAGGACACCCCGCCAACGGGGGACACGCAGCACCGGGATGCGGACTTCTGCCGACAGCAGGGCACCGTTATCCGCCAGCAGGAAGTCCTGACGGTAGCCGCGAACGGTTTCCTGACCGCCCAGACTGAACTGCTCCTGAGACAGCAGCGGATCGCCCGTCAGTTGCAGGTCGCCGCGCAGCAGCAGCAGGGTATCGGGGGCCAGCAGGCGCACCCATTGACCCTGTCCGCGCCACGAGAAGAAACGGCTGTCGGGGCCGCTGCTGTTAACCGTGGCGTCAAAAGCGTCCAGACCCAGGCTAAACTGCGATCGCGCCGCCAGCACCTGCTGGGTGTCTCGCTTTACCCACTCCTGAAAGAACCGCAGAGCCGAGATTCGCACCCGCCCATCGGCATCGGCTCCCGGTGTGGGGAAGGCAATTTCCCCGGTATCTGCGGGATTAAACAGGGTACGACTCGACTGGCGAGAGGCCGTCAGCCCCAGCGCAAATTCCTGGGTCGGGGTCTGGTAAATAGGCTGGCGCAGGGACAGTTCCAGGTAGCTGGAGCGGGAGGTGAGATCCAGGATATTGAACGGCTCCTCGATCACGTTACTGCGGGTGGCACCATAGGCGACACGCAGCGTACCGTTGCGGGGATTGATGGGATAGGTGTAGCTGGCGTCAATGGCGTTGCTGCCGTTGGTGTTGCTGTAGGTGAGGCTGATGGCATCACCCTGGCCAAACAGGTTGGCTTCGGTAATACCGGCCTGACGCCGGAAACTGCCAACGCTGGGCGATCGCCCATTATCCAGGGTCAGATCGCCACTGAAGGTATCCGCAGGGGTGACCCGAACCTGGAGCAGACTGGTTCCCGGACGGGTGCCTGCCTCCAGGTCGGCGGACAAACTCTGGATCAGAGGGTTCAATTGCAGCAGTTGCAGCCCTTCCAGCAGACGGTTCACGTTCAATGGCGGACGGGCAGCCAGTTCAATTCGGCTGCGGACGTAGTTGGGATTCAGTCGGCCTGTTCCCGTGACATTGATATCTTCTAATCGGCCTTCCAGGACCTGAATTCTGACCACGCCGCCTTCCAGGGTCTGCGGGGGGATGAAGGCTCCAGAGGTGATGTACCCATTTCTGACGTAGAGGTCGGTGACCGCCGATCGCGCCTGCAACAGTTGGGCAAAGGAGACTTCACCGACGAAGGGTTGGGTCACCTGCTGGAGTTCTTCCTCAGAGAAGACAGTGCTGCCTTCAACCACGTAGCGCTCAACACGAATCGTTGCGGGGACTTCTCCCGGCGGCTGTGGGGTTGGGGTGGGAGACGGTTCACCGGGTCGCAGGAGTTCTGAGGGAGGGGGTAGCGGTGGAGCGGGCTGCTGGGGTAACGGTTCAACTGGAATCGGATTGGGTGGGACGATCCGCTGTACCGGAGGGGGAGCCTGCGCAATCGGAGTCTGCGCAAGGATAGTCTGAGGCAGCGATTCAGGGACTGTCGCAAGATTAGGAGTCGATTCTGCCAGCAATGAAGCCAGGGCTTCGACTTTGCCTTTGTCTGGGGAGGTTTCAGCAGAGATGGCAGCCTGAGCCATTGTTGAGGGAAGTCCCCAACTGGCGATCGCTGTCATCAGGCCAAGCAGGTTCAGCAGGTGAATGGGTTTTGCAGGGGGTTCAAAGCGCATAGAAGGTTGGCAACTCTGAGGCGGAATCGACCACCCTGAATTGGGTAGACGTTATTATCATTCCCTGGGAGTCTACCATCATCCCATTTGTATCTCATAAAATTTGGTCACCTCCCCTGGAGGGGTATCGCGGTGCTAGAGCAGGTAGCGTGGGGGAGCCAGCCAGAACAGTTCGCATTGCCCCACGAGCTGGCCCGATTCAGGCAGGGTCAGTCCCATGACACCCGCTTTTTTCAGGGTCAGATGCCCTCTGGCTTCGCCCCACACCAGCGTTTCTACCCAGGTACTGAGGTTCGGCTCGTGACCCACGATCGCCAAACAGCCATCGCCCGCCTGCCGCCACTGGTTGTACCACTGAATCCAGTCCTCTAATTTCCCAGCAGGAGCCAGATGGTCGGAGATTTCGAGGCGATCGCCCAACCCCACTTTCTGGAGGATCTCCGCTGTCTGATGGGCGCGCACCAGGGGACTGGTGAGAATCAAATCGAAGGAGAGATCCAGATCTTTGAGACGTTTGGCAACCTGCTTGGTTTTACGCTGGCCTTCCTCGGTCAGCGGGCGTTCGTCGTCGTTGGCATAGCTACCGTGTTCGCCCGCGAGGCCGTGGCGGATGATGTAGAGGGTGGAGGGCATATCAGGGGGGACAGGGGTCAGGTTTTCGCACGACCGGAGTGAAGTGATAAGGAGATTTTTGCAAAGGAAGACATCTGTTGTGGGGGGCCGCACAACGCAGGTCATTTCATTACTGGAAATCTCCTAAGCGTTTTATCGTGACGATGAGACGTTTAGGCAATCGCTTTGGCCAGAACTGCTGATGTCCATCATTCAGTCGCCTAACCAACAGAATAACTGCACAAGACCGAATGGATTACTTGATTTAGTTAAAATTGACCTTCCGAATCATGTTTCTTCCTGGAACAGGAAACGACTGCTCCTGATGAATCAGAAGTAACAGTCAGGGAAAGAACACGAGGGATCTTTGCCTGAGTATTTGACTGAGTAAAGGTGCAGCCCCCAGTGTATACTTCCATAAAGTTTAGGGAAGTTCAGGTTGACGATTGAGACTGCTGTAGGTCTATCGGCCCTTGTTTCGCTAATTCTTTCTTTCTCAGGTCTTGCTTTCCCCAGATCGTACACAACTCATCGCGGCGAATGGCTTCAATGCACTGTTTTGCAAGATTTGCAAGTAAAGATAATTTCGACACTAGCTCAGTTTGATAGGAGCACACCTCTCAGCCTCAAGATGCAAGCAT
>JBIKWV010000826.1:0-3177 GCA_044356135.1 Elainellaceae cyanobacterium | reverse complement strand
CCAACGAGCGCCTGGGATTCCCCGCTGACCAGCGCAATTATGGTATTGGTGCTCAAATTCTCAGCGATATCGGAGTCCAGGAGTTCTGTCTGATCACAAATAATCCCCGCAAGATCGCGGGCCTCAAGGGCTACGGTCTGGAGATGGTAGACCGGGTGCCGCTCCTGATCGAGGCCACCTCCTACAACGCCGACTACCTGCATACAAAAGCCGAAAAGCTGGGTCACCTGCTGCTGCAAACTTATCTGGTGACGGTTGCAGTACGCTGGCAGGACGAGCCGCTGGGGGTGACCGATCGCTACGATCGCCTGGAAAAACTCCGCCATCTGGCCCGCAACCATGACCTGCTGGTGCAGGAAGAAGCTCGTCCAGTGGCGATCGCCCTGTTCAACTCCGCCTCCCTGATCTTCCACATTGGCCTGGATCAGTCCCTCCAGGAGGACGAAGACTGGTTCCAGCAGTCCCAACACCCCTATGTCAAAGCGATCGCCCGGATCCTTGACGAACTGGCAAGCTGGCCCTCAGTGCAGCAGCTCGAATTTCTGGTTTCCCCCGGTGGCGACCCGATGACGAACTTGCAGGTGCAGCTCGATCGCCAGATTTTCCGGTTGGATGCGGGGGATGCCACAACGGTTCAGCCGTCTGCGATCGCCCGTGAACTAACCACCCAGCGGATTTATATTTTCTCAGACCATCCTTCAGAGGATTAATCGGCGTTGCTTAATTCAGTCCAAAGTCCAGTTCCCCAGCAGGCCAACAAAAACTAAAGAAGGTACCCGCCGTGCTGCGGCAGGTACCTTCTTTATTGGAGTTTTGACTATTTTTCCTGTAATGCCGAGAAACGCTCTCGCAGAGAGCGTTTCTCGGCATATTTAATTTTAGCGCCGTTTTTTTCTGAAACGCTGACTCTGCCAGCGTCTCAGAAAAAATTGGCGCGATTTAGTCAAAAGTCCAGTTACTGGGGGGACAAATAAACTGACATCTGATCTACCGTAATTCCCAGGGAAGAGAAATTAGGATTTGTTGAGGAGAACAGCTGATCACCCGTTACCGCACGGTATTCACGGGGCGATCGCATCGCTGCATCCTGAGCAGGGGCGACCTGAAGGAGTAGTTTGCCATCGTAATTTGCAAGCTGACTTCCCTCCAGCACCACCGTACCGCCATAGTCCCAGTCAAAGCCATAGAGCTTAAATTCTCCTAACCTCTGCTGGAGTTCTCTGAAAGAAGTCCCCACACCAATCCCTTCAGGGGTTTTCCATGCCGAACCCAGATTGGTCACTGCAACCGCTTCAGTACGCTGAGGATTGCCCCAGAGAACAGTGAAAGAGCGACCCGCTCTCAAATTCACGACGGTTCCGGGCTGCACTTCGCCCTCTGCACCGGGAATCTCCTTATCTGCTAAAGCAGCATTTCCAAACAGGCGCGCCAGATCCTGACGGGTCGTACTTTTCGTCACCGGGCCAACCCGCTCCCCAGGGACAACCACTGTCTCGATGGCCGCAGCCTGAGCAACACTGGGAGGAGTCTGTGCGAATGCCAGAGAGGGAAAGCCCATAAGCGCCAGGGCCAGCATCCCTACTGATAGCAGGAGGGAAATTGTACGAAACCGCTTCAGCCACTTCAGCATAGACACTCTCACAATAATTAAGGGACGCCGCTCCCGGATACGAGAACGATTGGGCACAGGAGACGTTTCACTTGCCTAAAACTCTAAACCAGAATGCCCAATTTCTTCAGTAAATACCACTACGCGGGCACCAGTTCCGGCAACAGCGTCAGAATTTCGACGCCCTTCTCAGTAATGGCGAGCGTATGTTCAAACTGGGCTGACAGCTTACGGTCTTTGGTCACTGCGGTCCATTTATCCGCCAGCACTTCGACCTCGTAGGTGCCCTCATTGATCATCGGTTCAATCGTAAACACCATCCCCGGACGCAATTTTTTGCCCTTGCCCCGCGTGCCGTAGTGGGGGATCTGGGGGGCGGTGTGGAAGATTCGTCCAACCCCATGCCCGACAAAATCACGCACGACTGAGAAGCCCTGGGCCTCCGCATACTCCTGAATAGCTGCGCCAATATCTCCCACTTTTCCACCCGGTCTGACGGCAGCAATGCCGCGCATCAGACATTCTTCCGTCACTTCCACCAGTTTGCGGGCCAGGGGAGAAGGCTCACCGACAAAGAAAGTCTTGGAGGTATCTCCATGAAAACCATCCACCAGTGGCGTCACATCAATATTGATAATGTCCCCATCGCGCAAAATTTGCTTGGCGTTGGGAATGCCGTGACAGACCACCTCATTGACGCTGGTGCAAATCGATTTGGGAAATCCCATATACCCCAGGGGTGCGCTCTTCGCTCCATGCTTCTGCGTCCACTCCTCGGCAACATCATTTAGCTCCAGCGTGCTCACCCCCGGCTTCACCATCGGCGCCAGGTAAGCCAGTAGCTGCGCGGCCAACTGTCCGGCCTTTCGCATCTTTTCGATTTCTCGGCTTGACAGCAAAACAATCTGCTCGTTATCCATGAATTTCTCTGCTGCGTCTCTATCCCTCTACTTTAATCGCTAAAGGGGATGGACTGCGTGATCCAGCTATCAAAAGCAGCTCCTGCTGAGGCAGGGCGAATTAATTGCCAGTCCTGCGAGTCCCGCTGGCGCTGGAGATAAACTTCAAAGGGACTCTGGCGCTGGGTGGTCTTGCGATCGCGCCACTCCACCACCGCGTCATACGTTCCCCGCACATGATAGGTCTTGACGTTCTGAATCACCAGCGTTTCCTGCTGCCCCACCTTCACCCGCCGCACCTCCACGTCCACCGCAGGCGCGTCTTTCCAGAAGAGCTGGGGAGCCAGTTCTGCCTGGGTATTGCGAAACTGAAGGGCGATCGCCCGCTCAATCACTCCCTGACTGAAAGTACCCCCGCCACAACCTGTCAGCACCAGTCCTAACAGGACAACAATGACCCCGCGAATCCACCAGCGCATGGTTCCCCTTCAGCCCCCAAAGTCTCCTCAGGATTATACCGATTTCCCTGAATATAGCCGTAGTCCAGGTGATTCGGACGGGGTGTAGAGGTAGCCCTCGGCATCCTATCCGAAGCCTATCCGAAAATCGAAAACCCAAATTCTGGCGGCTGCGACGCTACAGCGTTGCACCCGCCAGACTTTGGGTTTT
>JBIKWV010001109.1:0-3178 GCA_044356135.1 Elainellaceae cyanobacterium | reverse complement strand
ACCCACCGTCGTGATTGGCGTGCTCGCGACCGCCTTTCTGTTCTGGATCCGCAAGGGATTAAAGCCTTTGCTGATGCACTTTGGCTTGAAGGCGCGACCGGCTGAGCTGATCGCCAAGGCCGGACCAATCGCGGCCGTCGCCGCGTCGATCCTCGCTGTTGTGTTGCTTGATCTGGAAGCGCAGGGCGTGCAGGTTATCGGCGCTATACCGCAAAGCTTGCCGCCGCTGACTGTTCCGGTCTTTGACGCTGAGCTTTGGGGGCGGTTAGCGATCCCGGCGCTCCTCCTCTCCGTCATTGGCTTTGTTGAAAGCGTCTCCGTGGCGCAGACATTGGCGGCTAAGAGACGCCAACGCATCAATCCGGATCAGGAGCTTATCGGGCTTGGCGCGGCGAACATCGCGGCGGGCTTCACAGGCGGCTATCCGGTGACGGGCGGCTTCGCCCGATCCGTCGTCAACTTCGATGCTGGCGCGGAGACGCCGGCCGCTGGCGCCTTCACGGCGGTGGGCATCCTGATCGCGGCGCTGTTCCTGACGCCGTTGCTGACCTCGCTCCCGATCGCCACGCTGGCCGCGACCATCATCGTCGCCGTGCTCAGCCTCGTCGATTTTAAAAAGATAGCCGAGGTCTATCGCTATTCACGTTCAGACTTTGCCGCGATGATGGCGACCATTGGGGTGACGCTTCTGGCTGGCGTCGAGCTGGGCGTGATCGTCGGCGTTTGCGTAAGTCTGGCGCTGTTCATCTGGCGCGCGTCGCGACCCCACGCCGCCATCGTAGGGCGCGTTCCGGGAACCGAACATTTCCGAAATGTCAAGCGGCATGACGTTTTCACCGATCCGCGCGTGCTGACGATCCGGGTCGATGAGAGTCTGACTTATCTGAACGCACGCTGGCTTGAAGAGTTCGTACTCGACGAAGTGGCCGAACGACCGAAGATCAAGCACCTCATCTTGATGTGCTCGGCAATCAACGCAATCGACGCGTCCGCCCTTGAGAGCATCGAGGCGATCAATCACCGTCTATCAGACGCCGGGGTTAAGCTGCATCTGTCTGAAGTCAAAGGCCCGGTGATGGACGCGCTCGAACGTTCGCTTTTGCTGCGTGACCTGAATGGTCAGATATTCCTCTCCCAAAGTGAAGCGTTCAGCACTTTTATTGCGATCGCGGATCGGGATGAAGCTGAAGAATCTGTGCCCGACCCGCTGCGGGCGCGGGGCATTATCTGATGCCTCACACAATCCAATCTTACCAATCATTCCGAGCGAAGGAAGAAAAATGATCCGGAAAACCCAATGCACCCGGCTTGCCGCTGCGGCTTTGCTGGCCGCGGCGTCGCCAGGGTGCGCCGCCACAACGGAAGCCCCGATTGCCGCGGAACAAGAAGCGTTATTGTCGGCACTCGATGACGAATATCGCGCCGAAGCCATATATGAAGCGGTCATCCAGAGATTTGGCGAAGTGCGGCCTTTCGTCAACATTATCGAGGCTGAGCGCCGCCATGCGGCCATGGCAAAGGCGGAGATGGATCGGCTGTTGATCCCCTACCCGGCCACCAATCCTCATCGCGGAAGAATTGCAGCACCCTCCTCCCTGCTGGAGGCATGCCAGCCGGGAGTTACGGCGGAGAGAGAGAATATCGCACTCTACGACCGCCTGCTGCCGACAATCCAGGACAACCAGGTCCGGGAAACGCTCACCGCACTGCAATAGGCTTCGCGTGAACGGCACCTACCCGCTTTTGAACGCTGCGTTGCACGCGGTGGCGTGATGGGCCCGGGCGCCGGCCGCCAGGACTAAATGGAATTCGCCCCAACCCAAAACACGAAAAGGAAATACTATGTCTCTCCACATTGGCGACATCGCCCCCGATTTCACCACGGACACCCAAAACGGCCCGCTCAGCTTCCACGCTTGGTCGGCAGGAAGTTGGGTGTTCTTTTTCAGCCACCCGGCGGACTTCACGCCGGTCTGCACCACGGAGATGGGCCGCACCGCGCAACTGGCCGCGGAGTTTGAAAAGCGGAACGTGAAGCCGCTCGGGCTCTCCACCGATACCGCCGCCGAGCATCGGCGCTGGATCGAGGACGTCAACGACACACAGAACACGACCTTGAAGTTCCCGATCGTCGCCGATGCCGATCTGTCAATTGCGCGTCTTTACGACATGATCCACCCGGCCCAGAGCGAGACGGAAGCCGTCCGGTCGGTCTTTATCATCGATCCGACCCACAAGATCCGACTCACCATGACCTATCCGATGAGTGTCGGGCGCAACTTCGATGAAATCCTGCGCGTGATCGATGCGCTGCAGATGAGCGACAAGCACCGCATTGCAACGCCAGCGGATTGGGTGATGGGCAAGGACGTCATTATCCCGCCATCCATCAAGGACGAGGAGGCCAAGGTGCTGTTCCCGCAGGGCTGGGTCGCGCATCGCCCATATCTTCGCACCACCAAGGTTGGCTGATTTTCGCACCTCTCGATGAAACGCTGATCGCGGCACGTACAGTGGGCTCATCGTAGCGCCCGGAGCACGCCAATGATCGAACAAGAATGGGCTCTGATCCTCGCGCGAATCCAATTCGCTTTCACGGTCAGCTTTCACTTTCTCTTTCCGGCCTTTTCAATTGGCCTCGCTAGCTATCTCGCTGTGCTTGAAGGTTTGTGGCTGAAGACCGGCGAGGGCGTCTACGCCAACCTCTATCGTTATTGGCTGAAGATCTTCGCGGTCGTTTTCGCCATGGGCGTGGTCTCGGGCATCGTCATGTCCTACCAGTTTGGAACCAATTGGTCGGTCTTTTCCGACAAGGCAGGGCCGGTCATCGGTCCGCTCATGGCCTATGAAGTGCTGACGGCGTTCTTTCTGGAGGCCGGCTTTCTCGGCGTGATGCTCTTCGGCATCAACAAGGTCGGGCGGAAGCTGCATTTCGTGGCAACGCTCGCTGTCGCCGTCGGCACCTTCATCTCGGCGTTCTGGATATTGTCCGTGAACCGCTGGATGCAGACGCCGGTCGGCTTTGAGATGGGCGAGAACGGGCAATTCCTGCCGGGCGACAGCTGGCTTGCGATTATCTTCAATCCGAGCTTTCCCTACCGGCTCGTCCACACGCTGCTCGCCGCCTATCTTACGACCGCCTTCATCGTCGGCGCAGTCGGCGCCTGGCACCTGCTCA
>JBIKWV010000825.1:0-3179 GCA_044356135.1 Elainellaceae cyanobacterium | reverse complement strand
AGAGGAGATTTAGATCCATTTCGTTAGGAGAGCCAGACATGAATCATTCCACATTGACCCTGGGAGACCACACCTTCTTGGTGATTGGACTGCATCCCGAAGCCTTGCGTCTGATGCAGTTCATCATTGAATCCCTGATGGATGAAGCCACGCAACCACGAGCCAGAGGATTCGATGCCAAACATACCGGAATTATCGCAGACGTTTTGGGGAGCTACGCCGCACAGGAGCGATTTCGATTGGCACACGATGTGACTGTATGAATTTCAAACAAAAGACCTCCAGGAGAAAAAACAATGACACAGCCCATGACGACAACCACCCAATCCCTTGCTGAAGTCGATCGCCTCCTCAAGCACATTCAAGTGACCGCGCTCGACTCAGAACAAACACCCATTGCAGCGGCAGAAGTTCCGACAATTGCCAATGCAGTGGTGAAGCGCTTGGTGTGGGGCAATCCCTGCCTTGATCAGGTGGTTCAGGAAGAACTGGATGAGTTGCGATTTCGGGCGTGATTGGGAGTGGGCGATCGCCTTCCACAGAAATCTGGAGGGTGATCGCTCACACCTCCAACCCGTGTTGCTTCAGCCGCTTATGCATTGCCAGTTCTCGTACAAGAGAGCGGACGTACACGCTGAGTGGCAGCAGGGGCACTTGATTTTGATGAAAATGATGTTGTATGTAAGGACTTTGAAGGAGAATCATCTCCGTCCTTTTCACTGTGTGCCCTTGATTGAGTGCCAATGTCGCCACGGCACGGTTAAGCAACACCGATGCCCAGTCATTCTCAGCGAACCGTTTGTAAAGCGTTTCGTAGTCCAGTTCAGCTTCGCCAATAATCTGTCGTGCTAATTTCAGGAATTGCTTTCGGGCTTCACACCCACACTCGTTGGCAGGTTCTTTCGGTAGCAAACACTGTTGGGGAGGGATTGTACTGTTCATAGGACAAAGATCGTGATTTAACGTTCCAAATCCTGCTCAGGCTGACGGGTTTGTTCTCGATTCTGATGAGTTTGAGTGACCTGAGTCCCCTTCGCCTGCTGCATCGCCTGCCGCACCGTTGATTCTGCGTAGCGGCTCATCACAGATACTGCCACCTGCTTCTCGTGGATCTGGTACTGCATATAAGGACTCTGATGCAGAAACCGGAAAACTTCCGTTGCCGAGTGCCCTGACTTGAGAGCAGCGATCGCCACCGAATCATCCAGCTTGATTGCCGCCCAGTCATTCTGAGCGAAGCGCTGGTAGAGTTTGGTGTAATCCAGGTTTGGCTCTCCAACGACACTTCTGGCAAATTGCAGATACGCCTGACGAGCTTCGCGTCCGGCTTCTTTTTCGGGTTCTTTCGGTTGAAGGCTCACGATAGGTT
Source organism: Elainellaceae cyanobacterium (assembly GCA_044356135.1). Lineage (GTDB taxonomy): Bacteria > Cyanobacteriota > Cyanobacteriia > Elainellales > Elainellaceae > CAZVXA01. Next base: position 1,810 of record JBIKWV010000825.1, on the reverse strand, counting down.
AACGGTAAACAATTCAAGAATGTTCAGTAATGGAATCAAGCCACCAGGCTATTTAACGAGTCAGTGTCATTGAGCAATTTCCCCAATTCACCGAGTTCGTTCCCATCCATGACGACACCCTGTTCAATGTCGGTTGGAACTGTCTGGGAAGCAACACTATTGACGGTCGGTAGACTGCCGGAGCGGAGGGCAGAAGCGATCGCCTGAAAGCCGTTCTCCAAAACTGCCTCCAGCTTCCCCAGATGCCCCTGGTCAATCGGTGGCTGACCTGAAGCAGTCAGAGGATTGTCGATTTTATAACGACTGCACAGAGCGTCAATTTGCTTTGCCAGAGCTTCCACACAGTGTCTGGCAATCTCCTGAACTTCTGGTTCGGACAAATCGCCGACGGACTCCTCTGCCAAAGGTCGGTAGAAGGCGGCGATCGCATCCATGCCCTGCTGTCGTCCCTGCCGACTGGTGAAGTGGGGGTTGTTCAGCAGGTAGTCCAGAACCACCGCGTTAGGCGAGGGGAACTGGGCGTTGTAGACAAACTTGACCCGGTCTGAGCGGGTGTCCTCATCTTCTGTCATCATGCGGCTCCCTGTGTTCGATTCATCTCCCCTAAGAGTGCCTGGAACAGCCCGAAGCAGTCAATCATTCGTACCGCGATCGACTCTATTTCGTGAGCTTCCGGGAGCTGCTCCTTGACCAGGCGCGTCAGTGAATCTTGGTGCTCCCAGGCGAAAGAAATGCGATCGCCAAACTCCCGATCCTCAAAGTAGGTGCGCAGTGCCGATCGCATCAGGTAAGCAGCTCCGCCTGCGATCACGACATCCCCCTTTCCGGTCGCCAGACTGGGAATCAGGTGGTCGTTGAAGTGGGGGTCAAGAACCGACAGATATCCAACTTCAACGTGCTGCATCGCATCGCCGAAATCCACCACACTACTCTTGGCGACGGAATACTGTTTGGGTTTGCCTGTCGCCAGAGCCGTCAACAGCACGTCATAGTCGGGAGCCGAGACCCCAGCGGCGATCGCTCCCTTCTCAAACGACTCCCAGAATCCAGGGAACTGCGACGTTGATTTCGATTGATTCAATGTACCTGTTTCAAAGGCAAGCTGGGTTCCATTCCGGTGTCCCAGCATTTCGATCCAGGTGGTACGAGTAGCGATCGCCACGCCAGCCTGCTGCAACTCCTGTTTGCGCTGCACATAAATGCCGTACCCCTCCGGTCGAAATGCTAATCGGAGGGAAATCTTGTATTCCTTCTCATCTCGAAACCGGAATCCCTGACAAATTTCCGTCAGCCGAGTGGCAATACTTTGGCGGGTACTCAGTTCGTTGATGGGCAGCAGCACCCAGACCACTGTCTCGAATTCGGAAGGGAGCTTTTCGGTGTGGGCGATCGCACCCAATGCCGCCGCAATCCGTTCGGGAGCCTTGAGGAACTTGTCCTCTTTGAAGCTGTTGTAGTCGATAAATGCTTTAGCAGACTTGCCAACAAAGGTCAGTTCGTCATCAATGCGGTACCAGGCATTGTCCTGTGCTCGTCCAGCCAGGTTGACCTGACCAATGACCGAGACAGACCGTTGAGCCACCTCAGCATCCATCCAGAGCGCGTGAGTTTGACCACTGAGCAGCCGATAGAAGAACTTTCCCCCAGACTTACCCAGGTCACAGGCAAGCAACAAAGTAGGCGGGGCAGAAGGCTTACTGGAGAACATAGCCTCATCACCAAATTTCGATACTCCCATTATCCTCGTGAAATCGATCCATGACGTGACTATTCGTGAATCTTAATCATTCGCAATCAGAATCAAGGGAGT
>JBIKWV010000824.1:0-3186 GCA_044356135.1 Elainellaceae cyanobacterium | reverse complement strand
GGTAAAGCTGCCGTCTACCCAGGAACCGCTGTGCAGTTGGTCAGCGGGTATCACCTCGGTAGCGGGAAACTTCTGGAGGAATTCGGAGACGGTGACCAGTTGGATGCCGTTGTAATCGCTCAGGGTTTCGTAGAGGCTTTCGAGGAAAGGTTTGCCGTCCAGGGGATAGTATTCCCAGCAGTTTTCACCATCCAGGGCGATCGTCACTAGCCAGGGATGATCCAGCGTGGTGGTGTCAGAATTCTGCCGATTGACCAGTTGGCGGGCGATCGCCTCCAGTTGACCCACCAGATTATCGGCGGCCTTGCGCGGATCCATCATGCCGTAGGTAAAGCCGATCAGATCCGACAGTCGGTGATCGCGGAAGACCATCGACAGATCGCCCTGAGGCGTTTCGATGCGGTAGGGGCGATACATCATCTCCGGTTCCTGCACCGTGCCGTGGGCATCTCGATGGAAGAAATGCTTCAGCGTCCAGCCCAGCACCGCTTCATCCGACACCAGCCAGTCAAATCCCTGCTCTGCAATGTAGGGCAGGATGGTGGGGCTAACCGACTGTTCTGAAGGCCACAAACCCCGCACCTCACAGCCAAACCGCTCCCGATACAGCTCCTTCGCCTTGCGCAGATGACGAGGAATATCTTCCGCCCACTGGAAACGTTTCTCCGGTAGCGCCATCTGAGGCACGGCGACTCGTCCGGCATTGGTGTCTGCCAGCAGGGGCAGAATGGGGTGAGTGTAGGGGGTGGTGGTGACTTCGAGCTGCCCCGACTCCTGCATCCTGCGGTGCTGGGGAATGATTCGACTGAGGATTTCGCGCTGCTTCGAGTAGATGCGCTGGCGATCGCTCAGCGTAAACCCCTTTTTCTGAGCTATCCACCCCGCAATGTCGGGATCATCCCAGAACAGGGGATCAAACCAGGCCAGATTATGCCACGCCAGCAGGTCGTCATAGGCCGCCAGATCCCAGTACTCCAGGCACCATTCCCGGCCTTTGTCCTGTCGCTGGTAGAACAGTTCAGCATAGCGGGGGTGCGGGTCTACCAGAGTGTGGTGATTGCCGTCGAAGAAATGTTCGATGATAAACTGCTTCTGTGTCTGGCTGAGTGTTTCGGTGGGGGTCAGCGCCAGGGTTAGATAGGGATCAAACGCTGTGCCTGCAACGTAATCCTCGATTTGCAGAATCAGGGATGGAACCAGGTTGACCGTCTGGTGCAGCCGGGGGTACCGCTCCAGCAGCAGCACCAGATCTAAGTAATCCTTTGTACCATGAAGCCGCACCCAGGGGAGTCGATACTGCCCTGCGGTGCGGCTTTTGTAAAGCGGTTGATGCTGGTGCCAGATAACGGCAACGTAAAGAGGGTGAGGCATACGAGGCGACCAAGAGACGGGTAAGGAGAATGCAGAAGTTCACCTGTCCAGAGTCTATCAGTCCCGCAATACCTCAGCTATAGTCAAAATCACAGATTGCCGAAAAGGCGGTGTGAGGGATTAAAAAACCTGCTCGACCTCAGCAATTTCGGGGATGGATTCGCGCAGTTTGCGTTCGATACCCATTCTTAGCGTCATGGTGGAACTGGGGCAGGAGCCACAGGCACCCTGGAGACGCAAACGCACAACGGGGCCGTCTAGCTCGACAAGTTCAACGTTGCCGCCGTCAGACATGAGGTAGGGGCGCAGTTCATCCAGTACGCTTTCAACGTTGTCAACGGTGAGTTCCATAGGGGTATTGTCTTCCTTTCAGCGATCGCAACTACTTCCAGTTTAGTCTAGCGTGTGTGGAAAGAAGGAGGAGCATAGATGGACGCGGACTATGGGAGGAGCGATGAGTCGAACCCTGAACGCAGACGAACGCAGATGAACGCAGATGAACGCAGATGAACGCAGATGAACGCAGATGAACGCAGATGAACGCAGATGAACGCAGATGAACGCAGATGAACGCAGATGAACGCAGATGGGACGCAGATGGGACGCAGACTTTGGGGGGAGCGATGAGTCGAACCCTGAACCCAGGTTGGGTGACAAATTTTTGAGGGTAGGGTGCGTTGGGGGAGGAGAGAGCTATCCTGTAGCTGAGGAGGCTTGCGGGTCTTAAAATGATTTGCGGAATTGAGGCTTGTTTTGGTGTAGAGTTTTTGAGCTTTCTCTGCTGATGGTTATGCTGCGGTTTTTTCCAAGATTTCCCATTCCTCGTCGTTGGGTCGGTTACGCCGCCCTGCCAGGTTCACTAATCCTGTTGAGTGGCTGTGTGCCTCGTGAGATACCAGTGACGGAGAGCAGTCCGGTGGTAGTTTCGCCGAGTCCGGTGGTGAGTTCTCCGGTGCCGACACCGAGTCCGGTGGCAAGCGCTTCTCCAACGCCAAAACCTGTACAGAGTGTGACACAGAGAGCAGCAGTAGAACGGCCCGCACCCCGACCAAAGACTGCGGCACAGCCCCCAAGACTGGTTGATTCTTCGAAAGTATCAATCGCGACGGGGCCGACCAGTGGAGCGCTGCTGGAGCGCAGTCAGGCAGATGTGGGCGGCATTCGCCTGGGGGCAACCGAGGCGGAGGTGCGGCAAATGATGGGTGAACCGGCGAGTCAGCGGGAGGAGCAGACAGGGTGCTGTGGGATCCTGCGATCGCTCACCTTCAATGACCTCACCGTTAGCCTGATTGAGGGGAATGTGCCTGGTAAGTATGTGGTGTATTCGCTGGCCAGCCGCAATCCTGAAATGGCGACGGCGGATGGCATTCGCATTGGATCGTCTCGACAACAGGTGACCGCCACTTATGGTACCCCCTCACGGGAGTCTACTGAAGGCGGAGTGACCCATCTGGTATACGACGTGGGTGAGGCTGCCTCGTTTCTGACGTTTGGGTTGCAGGGCGATCGCGTTATCGAGATGGGGTACGATTCGCTGCTGAATTAGGTTGCAGAAACCAGGCGATCGCTTCCCTGGCAATGCCAGTAGGGACGATGTGCCCAGCGGCAAATTCCTGATAGAGAACGCTGTATCCCTGCTGTTTCAGACGGGGGACAATCGTTCGGCTACAGCGATCGATCGATCGCCCGTGGTCATGGATCCCGTGGGAAGTCACCGGGTCAGAGCGTCAGGAACATAGCAAGTTCTCACAGATAGAGGGAGAGATTAGAAGTTTGCCATAAAATAAAATCCCGGTAAAACCCCAGTTGTCACTG
>JBIKWV010000823.1:0-3190 GCA_044356135.1 Elainellaceae cyanobacterium | reverse complement strand
GCCAGAATTGCAGGTTTCGGATTGCGAGAAGCACTCAGTCAGTGGGCATTGCCAGTCCAGGCAGGAAGAAAAAACGGACGCTAGATTAGAGAGGTGGCGTACAGGGGGCAGAGCAATGGATATGCGGATGCTGTTGAGACAGGGTTGGTTGTATCCGGCATTGGTTGCGATCGCCCTGATTGGACTGGTGCTGTGGGTGCTCAGTCGATTTGAAATTTCGATCCAGGTTGAACCCCCTTCAAACACTTCCGTCACAGAAAAAGCTCAACCTGTGTCAAGTAAGTCTCCTAAAGCAGACGCAGGTCTCCTCTCAAGCGCTACCCAGGAGACGGCAACTTCTATGGCGACAGTCACTCGCTCCCCCAGCGTGGCCAGTCCTGATGCTGTCGCAGCGGTGGGTACTCCCCGCAACTCTCAAGAAAGTGCCCGTCGAGGCAAACTACGAATTGGCAATCAGACTGAGTTTCCACTGCGTGTCGCACTCCTGCGGCAGATTGGCTCCAACGGAAAATCTTTCTACAGCGAACCCACCCACTGGGATTTTTCGCCTCAGGAAGGAGGAGAAAACGGTTTACTTCTCTCTCTTCCTGAGGGTAGTCTCCAGGTGCAGCCAGGTGATATTCTGGTCGCATTTGCCCAGGATGGCTCGCGCCGTTACTGGGGGCCTTACGTGGTTGGCAAGACTGCGTTACCTTTCTGGAACAGTACGCTGCTTGAATGGCAGATTTTGATTAATCAGTAACTCTATGGCACGACACACTCAGGCTCACCTGACTCGCAAGATTGAAAAATTTCGCTCTCCCAACTCTAAAGACATGACCAAGAGTCAGATGGAGTATTACATGGGAGCAAAACTGCTGGAGATTGGTGTTGATCCAAAATCTGCAATCTACCGCTGGTCGATGGAAGTGGAGGGAAATAACGAGGTGTGGACCTATAGCGCCTATTGGGGAGATTCCAGGGAAAAGGTTTTGAGCCAGGAATCCTAGCTCACTTCAAGAAACGGCGCAGTGCAAAGCACTGCGCCATTTTGTTTTTGAGAGAGGCGCGGTTTAGCTGCACCTCCCTCAAAAACAATTCGGTTTTATTGAATTCGCGATCCTAAGAATTCTTCTTACCCGGTCGTTTGTTTGATCGCCGCTGTCGAATTTCCAGAATTTCTGCCAGTCCGGGGGCGCGGTAGTCGAGAGGAGTCCGCTCCCAGGTGGGCACGATCGTCACTTGAGATTCTTCCCCTGGGGTAGGAGCTGGAGGTTCTGGTGGAGGTTCGATGAATCGCTTGAGGGATGCGGTTTCTAAAACTTCTGGTGTTGTTTCACTGGCCCTCAGGAGGGCGCGGGGGAGGGGATGGGCAAAGAGCTGGGGTTGGGGATCGCCGTAGATCTCATCCAGATCGAGCGGTTCAGGAAGATTTTCCAGTCGCTGAGCGTGCTTCAGGCGATTGGAGATCAGCATGGTTCCAGCGGCACAACTGAGGGCGATCGCCCCCACCATCCACAGTGGAAATCCCTCCTGGTCAGGTCTACCCGTGACCCCCGAAACATTGGCGGGATGATTGGGGCGGTCATCCTGTTTGGATAACTTGGGGTTCATCAGACCCGTCACGGCTAACCCCGCAACGAGTAGAACCAGTGTCCAGATGCCACTCCAGAACAGCAGAGGGTAATGGGCCAGCAGTTCCGACAGAAAGTTGCGAGCTTGCTCCAGGAGTGACGGCGGTTCATCGTCCTCGTCGTCCCACGGTGCCAGGTCTGCGTCAACTTTGTCAACTTCTTCGAGTTCCCAGTCCGGTCGTCTTCCATCCATAGGAATGACCTCTACTATAAAGAATGGTTCAATTGTACTACTGCTTCGCCGTCTAAGCCAGACCAGTGAGACGTGCCCCATGCGGAATCCGTCCTTACGATCCGTTGCGCTCCAGCGCTAGTTGCACCAGTCGATCCACGAGTTCTGAAAAAGGCACGCCACTGGCTTCCCACAGCATGGGATACATGCTGGTGGCTGTGAAACCGGGCATCGTGTTGATCTCGTTGATAAAGACCTCCCCGGTGGATTCGACATAAAAGAAGTCTACACGGGCAATTCCTGCTCCATCAATCGCCAGAAATGCCTGCACCGACATTTCCTGAATCTGACGGGCGATCGCATCTGGAATGTTTGCGGGGATGGCCAGATCCGCCATCCCTTCGGTGTATTTAGTTTCGTAGTCGTAGAAGTCGCTTTTATAGGAGATTTCACCAACCACCGATGCCTGGGGAGTGTCATTTCCCAAAACCGCGCATTCCAATTCCCGTGGGCTGGGTACTGCGGCCTCTACGATAATTCGGCGATCGTAGCTGGCTGCACTGTCGAGAGCCGCTTCCAGTTGGGCGCGGGTGCGCGCTTTGGCGATTCCTACTGAAGATCCCAGGTTGGCGGGTTTGATGAAACAGGGGTAACCGAGATCAGCCTCAATGTCGTCACAGAGTTTGGGGAACACGCAGGGATTGGAGTAAATCTGTGATCGCATCACCGCCCGATACTTCACCTGGGGCAGTCCTGCCTGGGCGAACACCATTTTCATGGCAATCTTATCCATGCCCATTGCGGAGCCGAGTACCCCCGATCCCACAAAGGGAACCTGCATCAGCTTGAGCAATCCCTGGACGGTGCCATCCTCTCCGTTGGGGCCATGTAGCACCGGGAACCACACATCCACATCGGCGACCTGAGCCGTTGATTGCCACCGTTCAACTGCCCGTGGATCCCTGGTTTGCAGTTCACTCCCTGTCTCCGCAGTAGCGGTGGGGTTAACGTCACCCTGGAGCTGTGGCGGTACTCCCGCTGTCAGAATCCCCTCCGCCATTTCTCCGGCCAGCCACCGCCCATCCTTCTGGATGTAGACCGGGGTGAGTTCGTAGCGATCGCTGTTCTGATTGAGGGCGCGGGCGATCGCTTTTGCAGAACGAATCGACACCTCATGTTCCCCAGAACATCCGCCGAACAACAGCCCTACCCTCAACTTTGGCATCGGTGATCCCTCAAGCGCTCTTTACCGAGATAGCGTATCATCTTTTTCTACAATGCCGCGAAACGCTCTCTTAGAGAGCGTTTCGCGGCATTGTAGGGAAAATAGGCAAAACTCCAGACTAAAACTGGGACATTTATTTTGTGCAAGCCCTTTAGGGTTTTGCTGATTAACAAAATCCCA
>JBIKWV010000055.1:0-11302 GCA_044356135.1 Elainellaceae cyanobacterium | reverse complement strand
ATACGGAGTTGAATCAGTGAATTGGGGTGTTGGCGTACCAGTTGAATCGGTTTTCAGGCTTTGGCTGCGATCGCCATTAAGTCCTCCAGAACTTCGCTAATGACAAGGGGGTCAACCTCGCTGAGGGGAAGTGGATCTGGGTGCCTGGGGTAGATTTGTGGGGTGTAGATCCCTTCAAAGAAAAAGCAGCGTTCAATTGATTGCGGATACGAACTGTCGATTGCGCCAACGGAGATGCCCTCGTATTCCGCAATGGCCGTGACATTCGCACCGGGGAACACCTTTGAATGTTCATGGAAAACCCCTCCATCCTCAGGAACGCCTCGCAGCCAGCCCGATTTCTCCAGGAGGCCCACCAATGTGATCGCAGGGACTTTGGCGTCCTTAAACCGGGTGATTTCTTTCTGGGCTGCTTCGCCCGGCTCCAGAGCGTGGAGCGATCGCCCCAACTGCTGAAACGGCTGCACAATCTCGTAGTCAATTAACCGCTCGCTCCAGGTCGAACGAGTCTCTGGCGTCAGGTGCAGGGGGTGGACAATCCCAAGCTGGGCCAGACCATTCAACTCGAAAGTCTCATCCATCTCGTCGGCGCAGGTTTGATCCTCCGTGACACGGAAGGTTGCCGTCAGCCTGCCCGCCCCGTCGTAACTGCCCCAGACCAGTCGTTGCACTAGATGGGTCATCAGCGGATGCCGCACCAGCAGCAGGGTAAACTCGTCCACAGTCCAGCGTCGTCCCATCACCATCGCCTGCTCCAGGCGGAGCGTCTGAATTTTGATCACCTCGGTGACCTGCTTCTTCAACAGTTTCCAGGTGTTCGTTGCAGCCTCTGCCTTCTCCGGGTCATCCTTTGTACCGGGACTGGGCAAATTCGACTTCAGCTTGCCTTCGCCATCTTTCACCATGGGCTTCAGATCGGCACCGAGAACAACCTGGAACTGACGCACACCGAAGTCTAGAATGCAGGAGCCACGCTCATCCAGCTCGCAGTCGGGGACAATCCGATCCTCAAGCTGCTCACGGGTCATGTTTCTGTCCTGGGCGATCGCCTCCATGCACTCCTGCGCCCGTTGCTTGATGCCCTTAAATTTCACCTTCTGAGCGATACCGTTAATCTGCATCAGGGCAGTGTCGGTGCCGATCGCCCGCAGACATTCCAAACCTAGAACAGCTCGCGGATGCTGGCTCTCACCGGGCCAGATACGAATCAGGGGTGCCAGTTTGAGCGCTGAGGCATCTCCGCCCAGTAAGCCAACGGCGATCATTGCCCAGTTCTCGGAAGATTCTGCGCCTTCGAGCAGCCAGACTTCAAACAGTCTCCAGGCAAACGCTTCTCCGCTGGGGCGATCGACGTGGGTTTGAATCACCTGAATTAGAGGATGGGGATTGTCCAGTTTGCTCTGTCTCAGCGCATTCAATACCGCGTTCACCTGCGTGTCATTCAGGTGAAACTGGCCCACTGTGAGCGGGGGCAGCAGCGTTAGCGGAACTGTCCAGACAGAGGATTTGCGGGATTTTTGCTTGAGCGTTGCCAGCCCTTGCTGCAGCCAGTCTGGGGTGGTCTGGTCGTCAAACGGGATGAATTTCTCCACGTCCAGGACGACGGCTCGCACCTGCTTAGCAATTTCTATGGGTTCGTGAGCCAGACAGGTTTCCAGGTAGGCGGTGTAGCCCCTGCGCTTCATGGCGTGAAGAAACTCGATCGCAGCATTGGCCAGCTTCCCCTGTCCGGCGGCAGTGGGTATCAGTCCGGCGATCGTCTGGGCAGGATGATCCTCCAGCCATTGCCATGCTGCCAGGGGAAGCTGTGACGATAGCGTAATCTCCAGCATCAATGGGGCGACCTCCGGAGCCACCACCAGAGACAACCCGTTCAGAAAATCGCCGACAATTTGCCGATGGCCAGCCGCTAAGATTGCTTCTCGCACCCCATCGAGTCCGGCGTACTCTGTATGGGCCAGCCATGCCCGCACGGGAGTTGAAAAGTCTTGCCAGCGGTGGGGTTGCAGAGTCAGGTTTAAGCGCCGGAAGTGATGTTGCACCAGTTGTGGGTCGGCCAGTCCAAAAATCATGGCCTGGACGCAATCACGATTAAACGGGAATTGCTTGCTGTTCAGGCTGTCGGCAGTCCAGCTTTCAATCACAGGCAGAATCTCCGCCTGCATCCCCAGATACGCTGCGAACCTACAGTCATTGGGCGAGTAAGCCTCTGGTCGAGCAGCAGCGAAACGGTTGAGGAAATGCGATCGCAGCGTTTCTCTCTCTAACTCCGATAGATAGGGCAGTTGATAGAAGCGAAATGCCAGGAAAACGCTACCCGCCTGTTCTCCCTGATCAACCAGTGCCACAAAATCCTCAAGCGGCAGAAGATTCATGACGGGAAGCAGTTCTTCCACTGAGCGGTTCCACTCAAAAAAACCTTCCAGGGATTTTTGGATGTCTTCAGGGGCGATCGCGCCATCAACCGTCCACCGGGACATTTGCTCAATCAACTCCTCCGACTTCACATATCCCCGACCCGACGCCGGGGGATGTCTCATTGGCGCGGTCACCGCCGCAAACCAGAAGTGCGCCTCTTCCCGTGAGAGAAATGGCTGAATCTCCGCTTTTCGCCAGCTCCACTGGTAAACAAACCTCTGCCCATCCTGCGCCTTCCGCAACCGCGCCATACCGTCTGCCGGGTCGAAGGGACGAACGGGTGATCGCTCCAGGGGTGCCAGTTTGCGCCAGGGTGCCCAGAACCAGTCGATGGGGTCAAGCTTGAGCGATCGCGGCGGTGGATAGGGCAATTCTGTTGCGGGATGTTCAACCGTTGACGTACTTGTGACAGATGTTTTTGCTGGCGGAGGTGCTTCAGGTGTTGGCGTCGAGACAGAGGCAATTTCCCCCTGGGGGGACTGCGAAGCAAACGCCTCTTTCACCTCTACGACAGGGGTCGCTTTGGTTTTCTGTGCGGTGGGGATGCTTGCTGAACGCTGCTCTCCAGACTCCACATAGCCTTTCGACAGCTTTTCCCGAATCAGCTTCTCATAAGACTGTCGTGCTTTTTCAGCAGTGGGGAACGCCTTTGTCTGCTGCTGTCCCTGCGTTCCTGTTCGCCCATAGTGAACCGTGTGCTGTGTGTCCTCCAGGGTGATCGTCCAGAACTTATCGGACTTGTCATCACTGAAATGGAGCGATCGCGTCTCGGAAGTCTGGCTCATAGTCTGAGATGGTTCAGGATGTTGACACTTCGCTAAAGACGCACCTGCTACTCATACCGGATGGCGATCGCCATCAAATCCCTGCGCACTTCCCTGATGACCACTGGAGCAGCCTGATGGAGGGGGCGCGGATGTCACCGGATGAATCACCTTGAGCATACCCAGGAGGTAGCAGAAACATGCACTTAGAGCCTATCCGAAACCCCAAAATCTGGCCGGCGCGAGGCTACCGCATCGCGCCTGCCAGATTTTGGGGTTTCGGTTGTCGGATAGACACTTAGCTGCGCTGTTACCGCTTCACCGTCTGCGCCGACTGGTTAAACAAAATCGATCTCGACTCTTCTGTACTGACGTTCTGACTCTTCAACGCTTCCGCTTGTGCGTAGGCCCGCACTGTAGAGGGGCGAGACAGGATGGATTCAAACCAGCGCTTGAGATGAGGGAAATCCTCCAGGTTTTGTCCCTGCGCTTTGTAGGGAACAATCCACGGGTAGGAGGCCATATCGGCGATCGTGTACAACTCTCCGGCGATGAAGGGGCGATCGCTCAGTCGCTTATTCAGCACGCCATACAGTCGCCCCGTCTCATTAACGTAACGGTTGATCGCATAGGGAATTTTCTCAGGCGCGTAGATGTTGAAGTGATGATTCTGCCCCGCCATTGGTCCCAGTCCGCCCATCTGCCAGAACAGCCATTGCAGGGTTTCGACGCGGCCTCTCAAGTCGGAGGGGATACACTTGCCTGTTTTTTCTGCAAGATAAAGCAGAATTGCGCCAGATTCAAAGACTGAAATGGGGTCTCCGCCGCCCGCAGGTTCGGTGTCTACAATGGCCGGAATTCGATTATTGGGGGCGATCTGTAGAAATTCGGGTTGGAACTGGTCGCCTTTACCAATGTTGATGGGGACGATGCGGTAGGGGATTTCGGCCTCCTCCAGGAACATCGTGACTTTGTGGCCATTGGGCGTGGTCCAGTAATACAGATCAATCATGAAGCTCTCCTGACGGACGGTGGAAACGGAAAATTTTGGAACCCCTATCACCTGTGGGGCAGGCATCTTGCCTGCCCAAACCTGGCAGGCAAGATGCCTGCCCCACAGGGGCACTGGCAACGGAATCTACCACTTCATTGTGCCGGAACCAGATGAAAATGGCGGTGTTCCTTCCTACGTCTCACCCTTCAGACGCACACCTGTTGGTGTCATGCGCGCCACCCACAGGTCAATTTCTGGATCAGGAAGTGCCGCCTTCACCTGTTGAACAATTTCATCTGCTTCATCTCTCGATTCCGCCAGGGCAAACACCGTCGGTCCCGACCCCGACATCATTCCCCCCAGAGAACTGAGCCGCGCCATCTCGTTCCGCAGTTGGCCCACCTGGGGATGGGCAGGCAGCACCACCTTCTCCAGGTCATTGTGAATCTGTGCGCCGATCGCCCGATAATCCCGATGGGCGATCGCCCCCACCAGTCCACCACAGTGAATCCGCTGCCGCCGTTCTTCTAAACTGGCATGGTCTGACAGATAGGTATCGCCAAACTGCTGACGGTAGGTTTGATAGGCCCACGGGGTGGAGACGGAGAGGTTGCGATGTTTGGCCAGCACCACAAATGCACTGTCCAGGTCAGGCAGGGGAGCCAGTTTCTCACCGCGTCCGGTGGCGATCGCCGTCCCCCCCGCCACACAAAAGGGGACATCGGACCCCAGCTTGGCTCCCAGTTCCTGAAGTTCCACCTGAGTCAGGCCCAATCCCCACATCAGATCAAGCCCCACCAGCACGGCTGCCGCGTTGGTGGAACCTCCGGCTAAGCCTGCGCCCACCGGAATGTTTTTTCGCACGGTAATCTCTGCCCCACCGAAGCGATCGAAGACATCGGGGAACCGCTGGGCCATCAGTGCTGCTGCTTTGTAGGCCAGGTTGGTGCGATCGCCGGGAACCAGCGGATGGTTGCAGTGCACCACAAACTCTGTGGTGCCATTGGCCCGCAGGCTGATCTCATCCGCCAGGTCAACGCTCTGCATGATCATCACCAGCTCGTGATACCCGTCTGGACGATGGCCAATGATTTCCAGGTACAGGTTAATTTTGGCCGGGGCCAGCAGAGTATAGGAACGCATGACGGAAACAGGAGATAAACGCTGCTATTTCATCATCTCTGCTGATAGCGCATTACTCAACCGGATCCAGTCCTCCAGGCCAATCTCCTCTGCACGCGCCTGGGGGTTGAGTTGAAAAGACTCCAGGAGTGTGGTGAGGCGATCGCGCTCCACCACACTCTGCAAATTATTTCGCAGCATCTTGCGCTTGGTGGCGAATGCCATTTTCACCAGACGATCCAGGTGTTTGGGATCGTTAGCGGGGGCGGTTAACTCGCGGGGCACCAGCCGAATGACGGCGGAGTCTACCTTGGGCGGCGGTTGGAAGGCTTTCGCGGGGACGTGGCAAACCCACTCAGCGGTGGCCAGGTACTGGACGCGAACCGTCAGCGCCCCGAACGCCTTCGACCCGGGTTTGGCACAGAGGCGATCGGCCACTTCTTTTTGCACCAGCAGCACGGTCGAATCGAAGGGGTGGGGATTCGGTTGGGCGATCGTCCCCAGCAGCTTCTCCAGAATCGGGCCAGTGATGTTGTAGGGAATATTGGCGACAACCTTGTTGGGGTTTTGAAAATTGGGGAAGTCCTTCAGCAGGGTGTCGAGATCCAGGGATAGAAAGTCTCCTTGCAGCAGCAGGAAGTTGGGCGATCGCCCAAACCGTTTCACCAGCCGTTCGCACAAATCCCGGTCAATTTCGACCGCTGCGACCGTTCCGGCTTTCTGAAGCAACTGTTCGGTGAGAATTCCGGTGCCGGGGCCAATTTCCAGGATGCGATCGCTCTCCTGCAGGGCTGCTGCTGCCACGATCTGCCGCAGTACGGTGTCGCTGCGCAACCAGTGTTGACCAAATTGTTTTCGAGTGGGAACTGCCATTGCCTGATCTTAACGGGTGAGATGGCGTTCACGAAAATTTCCTGATGCAACAATCAACGGGGTGAATTCGATTCGTATGGTGTTGCGACTTCAGCGGGTTGCCGAATTTGCAGCTTTATGCAGTCGATACAGCAAAACATCAGGGAGATTGTAAAAGTGACCTTCCAGCCCAAAGCCCCATTTGCTCTACCAACTCACAAAGGAGCAGCCCGATCAACGCTAGAACCAGAGATCAGTGTTTTGAACCGTTGGAGGGGCAAACCCCTCTCCAACTGGCGTTCCAGTTCAGTCCAGGCAACGATTACCTCAGAGACGCGCAATATCTTGAACGCCAGGACTGCCTCCCTGCGGATGAACCAGACCCTCAACGGCAGTCTGAACTTGTCCGATCGAATGAACCCCCGGCGGTTTGGCACCTTCTCAGACGATTACACCCTCACGGGAATGGCGGTTGGCCAGCAGGTACGGCTCAACCTCGCCTCAGCCGCCTTCGACCCCTACCTGCAACTCATCGACGGCAGCGGCAGAATTATCACCGCAAATGATGATCGAGCCAGGGGAGAAACAGGTGCCGAAATCACGTTTCAGGTGCAGGCAGGCATCAGCTACCGGGTGCGGGTCACCAGCTTTGCCATGTTCTCCCTCGGCGGCTACACCCTCAGTGCCAATGCGGTGAACCAGACCAATACGCTGGGAACGATCGCCCCCAATCAGCCCGTTGCTGGTACGCTCGCCTCCACCGACAATCTCAACAGCCTGCGTCCCGATACCTTCGCCGATGACTATCGTTTGACGGGGATCACGCCCGGCCAGCAGGTGCAGATTAACCTTAACGCCGCCCGGTTTGACCCCTACCTGCAACTGGTCAACGGCACGACCGGGCAACTGATTGCCTTTGATGACGACAGCGGCCCCGGTTTCAACTCTCAGCTCAGCTTTACCGCCCAGGCTGGCGTCAATTACACGCTGCGTGTCACCAGCTACGCCCGCAATGCTACCGGAGCCTATACGCTGTCGGTTCGTTCCTCCGTCAGTACGCCGCCTTCCCGGTTCAATCCTGTCAGGGGTTATGGGTTGGTGAATGCGGCGAATGCGATCGCCAGAGCCATTGGACAGTCCCCCTTCGAAAACGTTCCGCTCCAGGGTGGTGCAAGCTGGGGCAATGATTTGATTAATGCCCCTGCCGCCTGGAATCGGGGCTATACCGGACGCGGTGTGGTCGTGGCGGTAATTGATTCAGGTGTGGATATTAATCACCCCGATTTGCAAGACAACATCTGGCGCAACGAACGGGAGATCGCCGGAAACGGAATTGACGACGACGGAAACGGCTTTGTGGACGATGTAAATGGTTGGAATTTTGGCATCGGCCAGAACAATAACAATGTCTTGCCGGGTGGCAATTCATCGGGGCAGGGTCACGGCACTCACGTCGCCGGAATTATCGCCGCTGCCCGCAATGACATTGGTATCACCGGAACGGCCTATAACGCTCAAATTATGCCGATCCGATTGGGTAACGTAGACAGCAGAGGTCGCTTTACCAATGCAGGCGATCTGGGGGCGGCAATCCGGTATGCGGTCAACAATGGTGCACGGGTGATCAATATGAGTCTCGGTTGGAGTGACATTCCCGGACTGCGTGAAGCCCTGGCCTTTGCCGCCAGCCGCAATGTGCTAACCGTCAGTGCCGCTGGAAATTCGGCGTTGAATGCACCTGGAATTCCTGCCTCCTACGCCACCAATTTTGGGCTGTCGGTGGGCGCGGTGGATCAGGTGAGGGCGATCGCTCCTTTCTCCAATCGTGCCGGGGTAGACAGCCGGATGCAGCATGTCGTTGCTCCTGGCGTGAATGTTTTCTCCACTCTGCCCAACAGCCAGTACGGTAATCTCAGCGGTACGTCGATGGCGGCTCCCTATGTCGCTGGGACTGCGGCCCTCCTGCTTAGCGCCAACCCTAATCTGACTGCCGACCAGATGCAGCGCTTCCTGACGGATACAGCAGCTTGAGGGAAACTGAGTGCTGTACCGCCCAGATTTTGGAGGGTGCGACGCTATAGCGTCGCACCCTCCAAAATCTGGACGGTACGGCACAAGGTGAGCAACTCAGGGATTTGCTGTTTAATAAACCCCCAGTTTTCACTTGGCGCGGCGAATGCGCCAGGTGAAAGCTGGGGGTTTACTGGGATTTTATTGCCTCGGCAACATTTTAGAATGCAGAAATTGAATAGAATGCTGTGTCTGGGCGCGCTTAGCGCGCCCAGACACAGCATTCTATTCAATTTCCGGAGCAATATTTTATGGCAAACCCCTTATGGGAGGTATTGCTGGAACAGTTGTTCGAGTTGTTCGCTTTGAAATTGTTTGGCAAGCTGTGTCACTTTCTGAACAAAGGTCAGGTAGCCATCATTCTGCTGTCCGAATTGCTCTGCAACTTCGATGAGCTTTTTTAATCGTCCTTCTTGCACCAATTCGAGCCAGGTCTGGAGATCGGTTTGGGGTGGAGCAACCAGCTCTGTGGGCTGTGTCTGAGTTGAAGGTTCTAGTTCTACTGAACCCTCTTCGTACTTCCAGATGAGTTCGAGATGCTTTTCTAGCAAGCTGAATAAGTCATTCATCTGCATGGGCTTGGATAAGAAATCATCCCCGCCTGCGTCCAGACTCATTTTCTGATCCATTTGGGCTACAGAGGCTGAAGAAACGATCACTTTGAGTGAACGCAACCCTTCATCTTCTCGCAACTGTCTGAGCATCACAAAACCATCCATCACAGGCATCGCCAGGTCGGTAATCACCAAATCAGGGCGATTTTGACGCATCTTGTCTAAGCCTGTCTGTCCATGTTCGGCTTCGGTGATAACAAATCCCAGCGGTTCTAGCAGGTTAATTAGAACGGCGCGATTTTCCCAGCGATCGTCTACTACTAAAATGTGGCGTTGTTCGCCCTCGTAACCCACAATATTGCCAAAGGCTGCGGTCTGTTGCTGGCCCCAATTGGTTGCCAGGGGCACTACGATATCGAAGTAGAAATCGCTGCCCACACCGGGCTGACTCTTGACCTGGATGTTTCCCCCCATGAGCTGAACAATCTGCTGGCTGATCGCCAGTCCCAATCCTGTTCCTTCGGTTTGGCGGCTTTGCTCACCCACCTGTTCAAACGCCTGGAAAAGTTTGTGGATATCCTCTGGAGCAATCCCAACTCCCGTATCAGCAACCACAAATCGCAGTTGTACCGTTGCAGTCTCCGCTGGATTAGAGACTACTTCAACCAATTCAACGCGCAGAGTGACACTGCCGTGATCGGTAAATTTGATTGCGTTCCCCAGGAGATTAATCAAGACCTGACGCAATCGCTTTTCATCAACTGCCACACCTGTCGGTAAACTTTCATCGACTTCGTAATAAAACTCGATCCCTTTCTGTTCTGCCCGGATACTACAGATTTCGACTACACTCTGCAGAAAAGCAGGCAGATGAGTCGGGTAGGTAGAGAGTTCTAGCTTACGGGCTTCAATTTTAGCCAGATCCAGAACATCGTTAATCAACGTCAATAGGTGGGTACCACATTGATAAATAATGTTGACTCCATGAAGATCTTTTTCAGGTAAACCTTTCGAGCGTTCCAGGATTTGAGCATAACCCAAAATCCCGTTCAGCGGGGTTCGCAGTTCATGACTCATGTTTGCCAAAAATTCACTTTTTGCCTGATTGGCTGCATCAGCGACTCGCTTGGCATCTTGCAATTCAGCCGTGCGTTCTTCGACTCGCCGTTCTAGATCCTCAAAGGATGATTTGAGCTGTTTTGCCATGCGGTTAAACGATTCCCCCAAAACCCCGAGTTCATTCACCTGGGAGGGAGCGACCTGTTGGTCAAGTTCGCCATCGGCAATCAGCTTAGATGCCTGGTTGAGTTGCTGAATCGGGCGTGTGATCCAGCGAGAGGTATATAAGCCGAGTACAGATGCGATCGCCAATGCACTCAGACACAGCAAAATGGTGGTGCGGGTATTGGCATCAATCCGCGCCATAAAGTCTGATTCGGGGATGGTTACAACCACCAACCAATCGAGTCCACGGTCATCTTTCAACGGGCTAACCCGAACAAATTGACGACGACCATTGATATCAAGGTTCAGAGATTGAGATTGATTAATCTTCTGGAAATCGCCAAATTGAGCCAGGAGAGATTTGGCTGTTGCCTGAGTGACCGGATCTTGACTATCCATAGCCGCCAGTCGCTCAGTTTTGTCATTGTTTTTGATATAGGGAACTTCTGAGGTTGAGGTGGCCACTAATGCGCCTGATCGTTCGATGATAAATGCTTGCCCTGTTTGACCAATATCAAGCGATTGCAAAAACTCGCTCACTAACGAAAGCTGAATGGTGATAAACAGAACTCCTTGCAGCTTGCCCGATGCGTCATACACGGGCTGGGTCGCAGGAAGCAATAGCGTCGGATCCATGAAATGGGGAAAGATTGCACTCCAGGTTTGCTGGTTGGCAGCTTTGCCAGCTTCATACCAGGGGCGTGTCCGAGGATCATAATTCTGTCTCGATTGAATTAATTCTCGTTTGCCCCCCTTCTCATCGGTAGCATAGGAATTGAGGGTATAGTCAGACTCCCTGCCAGACTGACGAATCACCAGTGATTTATCCGCCAGCCGATCTACCGCAACAAATTCCCTGGCTTCAGTACCCACGCTAATTTGAGTCACCTGTTGAAAAACTTGCATCTGGTGCCAAAAATGACGTTCCAGCCCGGGTAGATCATCCAGTTTAATTTGATTGAGTTCAAGGGCAGAAGCATTGAGTTGATTGATTTGATGCGGTGTTGTCAGGAATGTATTCAGGTTTTGATTGATCCGGTTATCAATCTCTACCTGTAACTGATTGGCCAGATCATTGACCGCTCGTTCCCCATTCTGGAGTGAGAAATAGCCTGTGAGACCAACTGCTGCAAAGATCTGAAGAAGAAATGGTCCGACAAGAACCAGTCGGAGTGGAATCTTGCGGATCTGGGGGGTTACTTGAGTTGGTCGAACATCTGAAGCCATCGTTCCCGTGTTCCTGAATTGCGGTGTTTAGAAAGAAGTATTCCCTATGTATCTGATAAAAGCACGAGGTGTAGGCG
>JBIKWV010000822.1:0-3197 GCA_044356135.1 Elainellaceae cyanobacterium | reverse complement strand
AGCTGATTGTCTGGAATGCTGAATGTGAGCGGGTGACGGGGTTTACTGCCTGGGAGGTCACCCATCACCCTGACTCCCTGGCGCTGCTGTACCCGGACGAGAATTACCGCGCTGAAATCCTGGCCGTATGGGCCGAACACGGCAACAATCTGCGCGACTGGGAAGCCGAGATCACCTGTAAAGACGGAAGTCAGAAAACTATTCTCTGGTCAAACGTGTCCCAGACATTTCCGATTCCCGGCTGGGCCGGCTGGGCGGTTGGGCTGGATATCAGCGATCGCAAACGGGCTGAAATGCATCTGCGACAGGCCAACGAGACGCTGGCGATGGCCAATGCCGAACTGGCCCGTGCCAACCGCCTCAAAGATGAGTTTTTGGCGAACATGAGCCATGAGCTGCGAACCCCGCTCAGTTCTATTCTGGGACTCTCTGAGTTGCTGCACCAGCAATCATTTGGTTCGCTGAACGAGAAACAAAAACAGTTTATGGGCACCATTTTGCAAAGTGGTAGACACCTGCTGAATCTGATCAACGACATCCTGGATCTGGCCAAGATCGAGTCGGGCAAACTGGAGTTATCCCTCGCGCCAACCTCGATCCGCACCCTCTGTGAAACCAGTATGTCGTTCGTCAGGCAGCAGGCCCAGCAGAAGGCAATCGCCCTGGAGATGCAGTTCTCCTACGATTTTGACCTGATCGTGGTGGACGAGCGTCGCATCTGTCAGGTATTGATCAACCTGCTGAATAATGGCGTTAAGTTCACGCCCAGCGGAGGCCGTGTTGCCCTCCATGTTGAAGCGAACCTCCAGGCAGGTTCCATTTGCTTCTCGGTGACCGATACCGGAATTGGAATTGCTGCCCAACATATCGCCCATCTCTTTGAGCCATTTGTCCAGATTGACAGCAGCCTTTCTCGCCACTATGAGGGAACTGGTTTGGGACTGGCGCTGGTCAAGCAAATTGTGGAACTCCATAGCGGTAGTGTCCGCGTCGAGAGTGAGTTGGGCAAAGGCAGTCGATTCACGATCGCCCTCCCCTATCAGCCTTTCCCCCTGCCTCCCGAATCACGGCTCTCCGAAACCTGTGACAGTGCCGTGGCCTCACCTGTCTCTGGTGAAACAATCACCCTGCCCTCCATTGCCGACGCTGCGCCGCTGGTGCTCCTGGCAGATGATAATCCCGACACCCAGCTTTTGCTACAGGACTACCTCCAGTTCAGCGGATTTCGGGTGGTGGTTACCAAAAATGGGGCAGAGGCCCTGCAAACTGCCGCAAACTGCCTGCCCGATGTGATCCTGATGGATATTCAGATGCCCGGAGTGAATGGCCTGGAAGCGATTCATCGTCTCAGGGAAGGCACCCAAACTGCTGAAATCCCAATTATTGCGGTGACGGCACTGGCCATGCAGGGGGATAGCGATCGCTGTCTGGCTGCCGGGGCAAACGATTATCTGAGTAAACCAATCCAGCTCAATCAACTGATCAATAAACTCAACCACTGGAGCAGGGGGTGAATGAAATCAAGTGAACAGAATTGGGACACCGCAGGGCGCAGAGAACACAAAGAGCATCCTCTGCGCTCTCTGCGCCTCTGCGGTGAGGTTCCCTGTGATTGAGTTCCTGTTACTAAGGGCGATACAGCGCTTTGCAAGCGCGTGTGGTACAAAGTTTTTGTTGAGAGCCGCGCGGAGCGCGGCTCTCAACAAAAACTTTGGTTCGATCTCAGCGCAAAGCGCTGTATTAAGGGCGATATCCCTCAGAAAACTGCATTGCAAAGGCTTTGCCCAAAACGTCAGCTTTCGCCATCGTCAGCACAGTGTGGTTATCAATCGGCTGTGGCTGGCCAAATTCATCCAGGGCGCTGAACCGATGCAGGTAGCGGCGCACCGCAGGTGGCAAATCAGGGAAATCGAAGTGGGCATCGCCTTCGGCAATCCCCGCCCAGAAGTAGCGCAGGTGCGGCGCGAAGGCTTCTGCTTCAACGGTGGGCAGGTTGAGCGGGGGTTGGGTCAGCAGTTTCAGCATGAAGGGGAAGGAGCGATCGCCCATCCATTCCCGTGAAAAATGAAGCAGGTCATCCCATCCCGGCACCGAGGTTACTCGCCCTGATTCAATCTTGAGCTGCGCCTGTCCCTCCGGTTCCTGGTGGTAGTGCAACACCCGGTAGGGGTGGGGATAGCTGACCAGTGACCCGGTGGTAATTTCAAAGAACTCTCCCTGCTGGGCCACATCCTGTACGTGCAGGTGACCGGTAAACAGGAGCCGCACCCCCGCCTGCTCCAATAGCGTCAGCAAATCGGGGGCATTTTCCAGCATATAGCGCCGTCCCATGCCGTGCTGTGTCTGACCGGGCAGGTGCTCCAGTACGTTGTGGTGGATCATCACCAGTACCAGATCGGTGCCGACCTGGGTCAGTTCTTCCTCCAGCCAGCGCAGTTGGGCAGTATCCATTCGTCCCACTGGAAACTGCTGCCCCTCCGCATCGAAGGCGTTGGAATTCAGACCGATGAGTTGTACCCCCGGCAGAATCTGGCGACGGTAGTAGGGCAGTGTTGGATCGGTGTAGCCAAAGTTCTGGTAATAGTGGGGAAACTCAGGCAGACCGATCGCCCCCTCAGAAGCCTTTGCCTGGATCACGTCATGGTTTCCCGGAACCACGTAGGCGGGGTAGGGCAGCTTTTCCAGCCGATTGGCTAACCAGGCGTGATTCTCTGGTTCTCCATGCTGGGTCAAGTCCCCCGGCAACAGCAAAAAGTCCAGGTCGAATTGCTCCAGTTCGCAAAACACCCACTCCAACGCTGGAATACTGACCTCGACCAGATGAAACCGACTGGGATGATCCCACACGGTGTGGGGTAACGCGATGTGCGGATCGCTGACGATAGCAAACCGGAATTCAAGAGACATGGGGTGTGCAGGGTAGGGAGAACGGAGGTTGGGACAGGCAACAGCCTTGCAAAACCCTTCTCCCCATCTTAGGGCTAAGGAGAGGGCCTATAGAAAAACCAACCCTGGGAGTCGTTCGCCCGCTGCACGGGTGGAAGACTCCCAGGGTTGGCTTCTGTCCTACCAGGTGACTGGGTGGTTCGTCTAAGAACCTATCCGAAAACCCAAATTCTGGAGGGGGCGACGCTGTAGCGTCGCCCCCTCCAGAATTTGGGTTTTCGGTTTTCGGATAGGCATTAAGTAACTGGAGT
>JBIKWV010000054.1:0-11326 GCA_044356135.1 Elainellaceae cyanobacterium | reverse complement strand
ATAGAGGTAGTTTTTTGTTGTGGGGGCAGACCTTTGAGGTTTGCCCTTTTTTGTTGCCTACCTCTATTCTCGCTAATCGCTGCCACTCACTCCCCCAACCAATAGATGCGCCCGTTTTCACACAAAGTCGTGGAGAGCCAACTTTGGTTTTATCTCAGTGCAAAAAGTCCAGATCTTCAGGCGTATTGCAGTTAAACAAAACGCTGGGATCAGCAACGGATAAAGGTTCCACCTGCTCCTCGGCCAACCATCGCTGAAACGATCTCCCCCCCCGTTGAATCCATTGCTCCAGGCTGGGCAAACAGCTTTGCCGATAGAAGCCACAGAGCGGCTCCCATCCTTTGGCGTGGCGAGGTAGGAGGGCGATCGCTGTGGCTGGAACATTCCCCAATCGATTTACCCAGCCTTTTAGCATGACTGTGTCCAGACGAGGCAGATCGCAGGCCAGCAGCAATGCCCATTCCGTCCTGACTTGCACCATCCCCTGCGCAAATCCCAGCAGCGGACCGTGGGTTGCTTCTGGCGCTTCCGGGTTTGATGGTTCAGACTCAACTTCTGCCACCAGACGACAGCCGGGAGGAATGATGTCCTGGTAGCGATCGCCCCAGGGAGTCACCACCAGCACCTCCTCCGCACAGGCTTGCGCCACCTCACAGGTATGCCGCAACAATGGCTGGCCCTCTCGCTGAATCAGCGCCTTATCCTGTCCCATTCGGGTACTGCGCCCTCCAGCCAGAATGATCCCGGTTACTGACTCAGGCATACTCACGCCGGGAAGATCGGAAACTGAGGGCGATGCAAAGGGCTGCGATTGTCAACGCTACCCACCCAAGAATTGTGGGAGACCAGGCGCTGGGGGTCGTCAGGAAAGGCGTGAACAGACCAAACAGGGCGGTTGCCAGGGACACTCCCCCGAAAAACATGCCGACCGCCAGCCCCGCATTGCGAGCCGCCAGCATCGTCAGAACCAGGGGGAGCGTCCCATTCGAGAACAAACTGAAGGACACGCCAAAACCAACGGCCAGCAGGAGGGCGATCGCCGGATTCGGAATCGATGCCATCATGGCGAAGCAGATGGCCATTCCGGTGATTCCGACCAGCATCACCCGCCGATTGCCCCAGCGCACTGCCAGAGATCCTGCGGGGAAGGCGGCCAGTGCCACCGTCAAAAACACGACCCCCAGCATTAGCGGCGGATTGACACCATCAACCTGCGTCCTCAGGATTTTGGGCAACGTTTCGACCACCAGTCGCAGGGCAAAGGTGGTGGCCAGTCCCAGGGCAAAAATCACTTCGATCCGAAATACCAGATCGGCCTGACTAATGGACTCCCGATTTACAGGAATTTCTGAACTGCACGCCCGCAGCACCAGAGCACTGATCACCAGCAGTAACCCACAGGCAATAAAAGTCATGGGCACCCCCAACTGCACAAACAGAGGGCCTGCCAGCGGCGCAGTGGCTCCCATCAATCCGGCTGCCAGGGTCATGGCACTCGCAGCCTGGGGCAGGAGCCGGGGGGTGGCGTACTGCCGCAACAGGGCAAGGGCAGGACTGCGAAACACGCTCATTGCAGCACCCCAGGCAACCAGTGACAGGGGAATCATCCACCCCAGTCCCGATTGTGGCGAGACAAAGGCTGCCAGCACGATCAGCAGCAGGAATAAAAGTGCCGATGCCCCCGTTCCCAGAAAAATGATTGGAAAGCGGTTATTGCGCCGCTGCTGATCACGGTCGGCCAATCGCCCTGAGAGCGGTTCCAGAAAAATCGCCAGCAGAGCATCGATCAGCAGCACCGTCGGGGCAAAAGTTTCAGCAAAGCCAAATTGTTTGCCCAGTTGGGGAAGCTGAACCCGGTAAATGACCCAGCTCAGAGTAAACGCACCATAAAGCGCTGCTAATGCCAGTACCGAGGTCCACAATACGGTCTGGCGGGGTGAGCCGAGTGCCTGAGTCTGGATTTGCATAGATCCCTCGCGGATTGTATCGTTGCGGTTTATTCGTTGAATGAATGCAGTTTGGTCGAGGTGATGCAGTCGTCATGCTGAAAATATAGCCGTAGTCATGATTGTTCGGACGGGATGCAGGAGTAATTCCCCCTTGAGGGGGCAGGGGGTGTGACCCTGTGTGGAGACACCGTCTCCTCTCTATCCTGACCAAAACGGCGGCAGCTATACTCAACAAAAGTAAACAAAGACTCAACCGGGCGCACCCTGATGTTGTAGCAATAGCACTGATTTGACGGGACGCTGAACCGTCTGCCCTGATTCGTTACGTTTACCGTAAATGGTCTGCCCCTGGTAATACAGGGCGCTGGAACTGCCGCCATCCAGGTTCATCGCCTGAGTGACGTTGAGCGATCGCATCAGCTCCGCCAGTCCCGGCAGGGACAATCCACCCCCAATAGCGTTTGCTCTCTGAGCCACCATAACCCAGACGATCGACCCATCTGAGGTAAGACCCACCGCACTGCGAGCATTTTCCTGATAAACCCCAATTGAATCTCGCACAATGGCACCGTTGACCACCTGCAGAAATCCCTCCCCCTCGGCGGTCAGATCCGGCAGCAATTGAGGACCTCCACCGATCGCATCTAAAAGACGACAGTCGGCAGGAACAGGGGTGGAGTGGCGAGTGATTGCATAGCGATCGCCAAACCGACATCCATAGCGCCGCAGTTCGCTGCGGTTGAGAATTTGCGGCAGGTAGGGCGCGAGTTGAGCATTCTCCATCAGCCGCTCGTTCTGACGCGGGTCTGCCACCAATTTTCCATTCATCGTGACAAACGAGGTGGACTTCTGGTTGAACGGGTCAAAAAATCCCCCATTGAGAACTGCGATCGTCCCCGCCTTGGCAAATGCATTAACCATCGCCAGCGTGTCTGCGACTACTGGAGTTACCTCATAGCCGTAGCCAGGAATTGTCAGAATATAGGCGGCTCCCTGAGGAAGCGATCGCACTTCATAGCGCAGGGGTTCAACGATCGGAGGGGGAGTGGCCACTGGTGACGCGACTGCCAGAGCCGGAGGTTGATTTGTTGAAGAAGGTCGCACGACCGACAGCAGAAACGCCCCTGACGCCACCAGCAGCAACAGAAGCCACAGGAATCGTCGGGGACGTTTTCTGTACATCGCTCTTTCGCTATCCTAGAGACCCGTGTGGCCCAGAGCCAGCCCGGTCACCAGCATCCCAAATACCAGGAAGGGCTGAGCGCTGGCCTGATACTTCACATCGTTGTTTAACGGATCACGCAGGAAGTACATATCCTGGAACGTAATTTGCGGAATGATCAGCAGGATCAGCAGTGTCGCGTAGAGATTCTGGTGAATCGACATCAGGTAGCCCGCTACACCAATCTGGAACACATCGATCATCAGAACGCAAATCCAGGCGGCCTTTTGGATACCAAACATCACGGGAAGCGATTTCAGACCTAGCTGGCGATCGCCCTCCACGCTCTTGAAGTCGTTGACCACCGCAATCCCCAGACCGGAGAAGCTATAAAACAGGGTCAGAACCATCACCGTGGGCGTCAGATCGCCAAACAGGGCGTGCCCTGTCCACCAGGGTAATGAGATATAGCTGGCACCCAGCGCATAGTTGCCAAACCAGCCGTTCTGCTTCAGCTTCAGTGGGGGAGCAGAGTAAATGTAGGCCAGGAAGGAGCCACCAATGGCGATCGCCGTGATTGTCGGGAACGAGTGACCAGCCCACAGATCCAGAACATAGGCCAGACCGATGCCCGCAAACAGCAGCACCAGAATTTGCGTCACCACCTGGGGAATCGAGATTGCACCGGAGGGAATGGGCCGATAGGGTTCGTTAATAGCGTCAATTTCGCGATCGTAAAAATCGTTCAGTGTCTGGGTGTATCCCGTCATCAGCGGCCCCGACAGCAGCATACAGGCGGCGGAGATGAGGACGTTCTCCAGCGTCCAGGTGTAGTGTCCCGATGAAGCAGCGCCGCAAATCACGCCCCAGATTAACGGGATCCAGGTGATGGGCTTCATCAACTGGAGTCGAATCTTCCAGATCGAGGTATCGCCCGTCTCGGCACCCTTCATTCCCAGCAACTGCCGGGTTTTTGCGCCCCGATTGTCGGTTGCACCAGTGGATTCAGACGGAATAGGTGTTGGTTCAGGGATCGGGGTTGAGGAATCAGTCATGATGGCGTTTCCTTGGAGTTGCGCAGGGCGCGAGTCACTTCAGTGAGTGTAAAGTGTCCTTAACAGCGGCCATATCAGTTTTACCGCGAATCCGAACCCTTCGGCACTAAGTGCCTATCCGAAAACCGAAAACCCAAATTCTGGCAGGCGCGATGCGACCACGTCGCGCCTGCCAGAATTTGGGTTTTCGGATAGGCTCTAAAACACGGTTCCATCACTCTCAATTTGTAACGGTGGAATGCCTCCCGCTCTGCGCTCTGCCGCAATTTTGCGCCCCGCTGCCCAGGTTCCCCCCTCCAGCACTTTCACCAGGGGCAGTTGAACTGAATCCATTCCCAAAGATTTGCGGATTTCATCTGCGATGCGATCGAGCAGGACAATGGTGAGCGATCGCCACTCCACAATCACCTCAGATCCAGGGGTATGCCGCTCCTGCAAAATCTCTGGCCGCTTCGGTTGAATCAGCCCCAGATCCAGGCACAGTCCTCCATTGCGATACTCCGCCAATCCTGTCAGCTCATCCAGCCCCGTAATCTCTAATCCCAAATCCTGAAGCGGTTCCAAAAGTGAGTAACTGAGCCACTGCGACAGCTTATGAAATGGCACCAGATTTGCTCCGGGTGTCGTTTCCTCAAGGGCGGAATGCGGCCACACATCCCCCAGGTTCACCCCTCCCAGCGACACCCGTCCCGCCCAGATATCCCCCAGTCCTTCCAAAACGGCTTTCAAAACCTTCCGTGCAGGCAGTTTGCCATCGTTTGCCTGCGCCACCATATAATCCACCAGGTAACCCGGTCGCGCTTCTTCCCCAAAAAACTGCGGCAGTCGCTCCATCGTTTTGCCAAGATTCTGGAGCAGATTCACCCGCCCTTCCAATCCCACGAGCGGGTTGCTGTCAGTAACCTGAAAGCCCTCCGCCATTTCTCCTTCGGTCAAGCGCTTTAACTTACTGGCGTTGGCCCTCAGCGGTTGCATCGAATCATCCGAGAAAATGCCCTGACAAAAACTGTGGTAGCTGGCCACCGCCAACCCCTCCGATCGCTGAAACACCCCTCCCGTTCCAGGCTCCACGTACTGCCACTGCGCCCCGGCCCCCGCATCCAGCAGCACACTCAAGATCACCAGGTCAAACTTGACCCGCGCCTGCTCCAACTCACCGAAACTGGCAGTCTTCGAGTCAAATTCTCGAATCCGGGGCACACCGCCCGCCTCGAAGTGTCGCCAGCGGCTGTGAAACGGCACCGCCAGATCGGGGTAGTTCTCCCGGATCACCTGCAAAACATAGGCTGCGACGGATTCCAGTTGGCTCAGATTGACTGAGAAATGCTCCAGTTGATCCCGGCAGGCCAGCTCAAACAGTTGACCGCAGCAATCTCGAATCGCCTGGGGCGTTTGCAGGTAGGCGATCGCCTGTACTTCTTGAGATGGTAGGTTAGACTGATTCATCATTCAGCGGGAGATGGAGAGGGAGCGTAGTACAACGTCTCCCCAAACCATATCATCCGGTGTTCGATTCCTTCTTGATGAGGTACACCATCAGTGGATCATTTGCCTTGAATATCGGGATTCTCTCTGGTCGTTTGGCTTCGTTCAGGCGATCGCACCCCCTTAAATCCCCCTATTCACGACCTCTCGCTTTGCGGCCTCCACGGGAACTTCACCCGGAACGTAGCGGGGCAGTCGTCTGGAGGGCACGATCATCAGCAGAGAGAGCACCGCCAGCGACAGGAAAGACAGTTTGAGCGATCGCAGTCGGGCGGCAGCGTTGATCCGCACGGCCTCCTGGCGCTGCTCTGGTGTGGCGGTGGTGTTAGCGAGCGAGCTTTCCAGGCGGTCGTTGCTGACAAACGTGACGCTATCCAGATTTACCTGCTGAATCAGGCTGGGCGGAATCGTTGGATTGTCTACCAGCCCACGCTGAATGTTCAGGCTGAGAATTCCGATCACCAGCGCTCCAGCGATCGCCGTACCCACTCCCGCTGCCAGATTATTCGCTGTTCCGCGCAGTGCGCCTACATCTGCCGCCAGTTCTTTTGGCGAAGCCGTCACCAGCACGTTAAACAGCAGCGTCACCAGTGACCCCTGTCCGAGTCCCACCAGAATCAGTCCAGCGATCACCGCAGGTGTTCCCCACTCGTTGTTCATCACGATCGCCAGCACGACCATCCCGATCGACACCAGAATAAACGCATTGCGGGCAATATCGCGCGGGGCCATCCGGTCAAACAAGCGCACAATCGAGATCGCCGCTACAAACACCGCTAACTGGTAGGGAATCATTGCCACAGAAGTATCGAAGCTGGTGCGGCCCTGCACCATCTGGATATAGAGCGGCGTTAAAAACGTCAGCGCATTACCCAGAATCACGATCGCCATCATGGCAAACACCGCCGTCCGCTCCTGGGTGGAGTCAACCACTTCCAGCGCCAGTAGCTGCGTCTTTCCGGTGGCCTGACGTTTCTGAGTCCAGGCAATAAAGAGCTGAACGCCGATGACACCCAGCACAATCAGAATCGGAGCAGGAGACACCCCAATCACCGTAAACGGAGCCATAGCATTCGCAAAGAAAACGCCCCAGGCATTCAGGTTGTTGAATCCGACGCTGATCAGAATAATTGATGCCGCTGCCAGCACCACGCCAACGCCGTCGATCGTCACGCCGGAAATTTTGGGGATGGGCTTCAGCCGCAAACTCAGGAACAGCACCACGAGCGTAAATGGAATAATAATTCCAAACGCCCAACGCCAGCCAATCCAGGTGCCCAACGCGCCTGCCAAAAAGAATGCAGTCACCGTTGTAATCGCCTGCACTGCACCCAGAATCCCCAGGGCAGTAGACTGCTGTTTGCCCCTGTAGTTGTGGGCGATCATCACGACCAGCGTGGGGACGATCGCCGCCGCCGCCAGCCCCGCCACGAGCTGAGCCACAATCATCATCTCGGCGTTGGAGCTGAAGGTCATCATGACCATAGCGATCAACAGGACCGCCGTCGCAATGCGAAATACGTTCAGTGAACCAAATTTTTGCCCCAGCTTGCCACCCAGCATGACAAAACCTGCCACCGACAGCGAGTAGGCTACGATCGCGGTCCCAACAGTCGTTGGCGCGGTATCAAATTCGTTCACAATATTGCCGATCGAAACAGGCAGCGCATTGATGTTAAGGGACATCTGCACTTGACCCATCCCGATCACGACCATCGGCAACCAGGAGGCTTTTTCCTCGGCGTCGATGTTGAGATTTGAAACAGATTTTGTCATCGGAGCATCCTCTAAAGCGCAAGAAATTTATGCCTCTGTCCCTGCGGGCTGAGACGCAAATAAATTCAATCCCAACTGTTCAGAAAGAAACTTTGTCACAAGCTGACCTTTGATACTGGTGCCTGCTTCATCCAGCGGTGGCGCAAACGTTCCCAGACCGCCTTTTCCGGGCGCAACGGTGACTAGACCACCACTGACGCCGCTCTTCCCCGGTAGCCCGGTTTCATACAGCCAGTCGCCAGAATTTTCGTAGAGTCCCGCTGTCACCATCACCGCCAGAACGTGCTGACAGTGGATCGGATCGATGATGCGCTCCAGGGTGACGGGGTTCACACCTCCGTTGGCCAGGGTCGCTCCCATCACCGCCAGATCCTTTGCAGTGACATTGAGGGAGCACTGTTTGGTGTAGATATCAGTGGCCTGAATCGGGTCAAAAAAGATGCGATCGTAGGCGTCGAGCAGCTTGGCCAGTCCCTGATTGCGCTGATTCGTTGCCGCTTCCGATTCATAGACTTCGTGATTGAGCGTCAGTTCTCGTCCGGCAAATCGAGACAGCCCGTTCTGGATAAACTGCCACTTCTCCGGTGCGGTCTCTCCCGGTGCTAGACTGCTGGCGGCGATCGCCCCCGCATTCACCATTGGGTTACTGGTGCCCTCGGTAATTCGTTCAATGGCGATCACTGAATTGAACGGCAGTCCGGTGTTGTTGACCCCCAGCTTTTGCCGCGCCTCTGCTTCCCCAATCCTCTGGCAAACCAGCGCAAAGACAAACGGTTTTGACACGCTCTGAATTGAGAATTCGTACTCGGTGTCTCCCGCCTCGTAGAAATTGCCGTTTGTGCTAACAACGCACACTCCAAAGCGATCGCGCGGCACTTTCGCTAAAGCCGGGATGTAGTCAGCAACCTGCCCCTCGTCGATCGCACCAAATCGGATATACGCTTCATTTACCAGGCGCTTTACGGAGTCCGCTGACGGCAAGTGTCCCGTTGATACGGGCGATCCCGCCCCCATCGGATCGCCCAATGCTTCTACATTCATGCCGCTTCCTCAGCACCAATTTACCCTGGCCACAATATGGTTGACAGATTAGGGCACAAATGTATGAAACTGGTACCATGAAAATCGAAGTCATCAACCCCAACACCAGCGAAGATATGACGGCCTCCATTGGTCGCATTGCTGCCGCCAGTGCCTCGCCGACGACCGACGTGATCGCCATTTGCCCGACCGCAGGCCCCGTTTCTATTGAGAGCTACTACGACGAGTACCTGGCCATCCCCCATACGCTGAAATTGATTGAACGCGATGAGGCCAGCGTCGATGCCTTTGTGCTGGCCTGCTGGGGCGATCCGGGGGCAGATGCGGCGCGGGAGGTAACGAGAAAGCCCGTGGTGGGAATCGCGGAGGCATCGATGTACGCAGCCAATGCGATCGCCCCCCGCTGGTCAGTTATCACAACGCTCCAGCGCAGCCATCACATGGTGGAGGCGATCGTCAAAAAAACGGGGCTGGAGAGCCGCTGCGCCTCCATTCGCTGTGTAGATTTGCCCGTGCTGGCCTGCGAAGCCGACCCGAATGCAGTGGTCTCAGGTCTGGAGCAGATTGGGCGTTTAGCGCTGGAACAGGACGGTGCGGAGGCTCTGATTCTGGGCTGTGCCGGAATGGGAGGAATGGCAGAGAAAATCAGTCATCTGCTGGGCGTACCCTGCGTCGATCCGGTGGTGGCGGGTGTGAGATTTGCAGAAATGCTGGCGGGAATGGGTTTGGAGAATAGTAAGTGGATGACCTATCGGGCACCGGAGGTGAAGCTACGCAAATAAAAGTTGCGCCGTCTCCAGACGGTGCAATTCTTTAATCTTCAAGTTGCTTGGCGTTGACCTCGATTGCCTGAACGTCTACAGTTCCAGGCGGTGTCAGTCGATGAAAATGGCCCTTCTCCACTTGCAGCGGTTCCCCACAGCTGGGGCATCGGAGCTGAGTGTTGTTGATGCCGACGGAGGTGAAATTGCAAACCGGGCACTGGTCTTCCACCAGATTTTTCTTGAGCCACCAGCGGAACCCAAAGAACGCAATCACTGGGGCAATCAGAATCAGACCAATCAGAATCAAGAAAGACTTGACCAGCCAGCCCAGGCCGACTGCTCCTAGCAGCCAGACCACCAGAAACAGCACCAGCCAGAACCCCACACCTGACAGGTTGATTTGCAGCCCTCGAAATTGATTTTGGTTCATGGCACTCTCCCGGCAGCTCCAAAGGAACTCTACGCATGATACCAAGATAGCGCGGTGGCTGATGCGGTTTCGGGGCGGTTTTCTCTGCTTGCAGGCTACCGGTCCACCAAAGAAACGTTGCCTGGTTGGAGTGGCGTGCGAAGTGTGCCACTCCAACCAGGCAACCAGGCAAAGTTCGCTTGGCGAACTACTCCTCTGCATTACAGAATTTCACAATCAGCAAACAGTTGTGACCGTTGGGGTCTCGTTCGTATATTACCCGGTCTGCCAGTCGTCGCAGCAGGAACCAGCCGTATCCCCCCTGTCGTAGCGTCCCCGGTTGGGGTTCCTCTAAGGAGTCGGGGTCAAAGGGAGGCCCATGATCCCAGATGCGAATTTCTAATCGTTGGCGGTCTCTGGTGGGAAGAGACTTACTCTGAACATAGGAGAGACTTTTTTCACTCCAGAGAGACAACACGATCTCAATGGGCGTCTCCTGCGGTAGCCCTCTGTGAGCGTGACGAACCGCATTGGTGAACCCCTCCGCCAGAGCCAGATTAAGTGCGTTCAACTGATCTTTCAGCCAGGGAAACTCTTCGCTGTTTCGCAGACAAAACAACCTGAAGCGCTCCTGGATATCCGCCAGAAGCACCAGGTTGCTCTGAACTAAGAAGCGATCGCACTGAAGTAGACTCATCGCCAACTTAAGTGTTAACCACAATCCAAAAATTAACGTCTGCACCAGCCTCTGGGAAAGGTAAATGCACCCAGTCAACTAGCGCAGACGTTGATAATTCGGGCATTGAAGCGGACTAGAACAAGCCAAGGGTCAGGGATTTGTCGATGGGGAAGGTTGCCCCGATACCCAGCCACAGGGTCACCAGCGTTCCAAACAGGAAAACCGTTGTGGCCACTGGACGGCGGAAGGGATTCTGAAACTTGTTCACGCTCTCGATGAAGGGAACCAGCATCAGACCCAGGGGAATAGCGGTTTGTAGCGCAATTCCCAACAGCTTATTGGGGACAACCCGCAGAATCTGGAACGCAGGGTACAGGTACCACTCCGGCAAAATCTCCAGAGGAGTTGCAAACGGATTGGCAGGCTCACCTACCAGCGCCGGATCCAGCACCGCCAGACCAACGCAGCAGGCAATCGTGCCAGCAATTACAACAGGGAAGATATAGAGGAGGTCATTGGGCCAGGCGGGTTCACCATAGTAGTTGTGACCCATGCCTTTCTTAAGTTTTTCGCGTAGGGCGGGATCACTCAGATCCGGCTTCTTCAGGGTTGCCATAGTTCGAGAAGCGTCTCCTTAAATGGTCTTCGAGAAAATAAGCAGGTTGTTTAATCAGTGCCGATTAACCCGTGCCAGCGATAGATATGTATTGATAGAGTAACCGAACTTCTCGATCCGCTATCTACTATCGCTGGCAGAATTTATCAAAAAGTTAACTGGGGTCGTCACAGAACCGATTCAACGGGTTTACAGGGGACCAGAAATGCCTTGCTTTCGGATCATCAAGAAGTGCATCAGCATGAATACTGCGATCGCCCAGGGCAGAACGAAAGTATGCAGGCTGTAGAAGCGAGTCAGGGTTGCCTGACCAACGCTAGTACCACCGCGCAGCGCTTCCACCATGGTAGAACCGATGACGGGAATGGCATCAGGAACGCCCGACACGAT
>JBIKWV010000820.1:0-3205 GCA_044356135.1 Elainellaceae cyanobacterium | reverse complement strand
CGATTGGTATCGTTGTTGAAATCACAAAGAAGTACGCCGTCATCGTAGACAACACCCTTGTTGCCGTTGATGTCAGGAGAACTGTGATTGCAGACAATGTCTAATATTAGTTTAATATTGGCAGCATGCAGCGCGGCCACAAGCTTATGCATCGTTTCAGATGAGCATATGCTGTTGGATTCACCATCCGGCAGGAATCTGGGATTGATACGCTTGAAATCTTTTGTCCAATAGCCATGCATAGGAGCACGGTCAAACTGCATATCGTCAACTTGCTCAAAAAGTGGCGAGAGCCAAACTGCAGTAATACCAAGTGACTGTAAGTATGGGATCTTGTCTATGATGCCAAGAAGGTTTCCACCCCAGTACTTACCCCATTGTGTCCAGGTTTTATCATACAGACCGGGGGTGGTTCCACGATCCCAAACACCGGATCGCTCCTCATCGTCACTCGTAGCGTCATAAAAACGGTCTACGATGATGAAATAAATAATTTCTTCACGAAACTCGCGCTCAGTGATAAAAAGGTTTTGTTGGCCAGCAGTGTGTTGATGAGGGATGGCTCTAGGCGAGGAAGACGATTGAGGGGTCAACATCTCTACAGGTCGCGGATGCGATGGGTCAGATCACAGATGACTACGGCAGAAGACACTGTCACGACAGAAGCTGATCAGATTCTTAACATAAGCCAAGTGGACATGCTTCAACGCCTGTAAGTGGGCACATCAACACCCGAGAAGAAAAGAGCTCGAACAGCCTTGATGCCTAACAAAACCTCAGGGACATGGCAAACCGACATGTGTTGCGTTTTGCATCAATACCGCTGCATCCACCTCAGTTCGCTAATTTAGTAAAAAGCAGCTTTCATTCTTTTGAGAAAAAGCCAACTTTTACAAAGCAGTCAACCAATGCTATTTCATTTTCCAAGCGTGGAAAATACTCAATGAAGGTTAACTCCAATATTTATCAATTGAAATTAAATCGTCGAGCCAACTGGAGTCGCCACTCGACTTGATTTCTGCCTTTTTCGCTAAAACCCAGATCATCACCCATCAATGAACAACCTCAACTTCACGTTTTCAGACCTGATCTCTGGTTATGTAACCAGCTACAATGAAGCCGATAAATTAATCGGAATAAGAACCTCGGATAATCGCAACTATGAAGGAAAGATAACTGCAAATACGTATGCTAAACAAACGCAGAATCTAGGCGAAGGTTGGCCAGATCGCACGGGTGAGCTTGCAAAACTACTGACACCTGGGCAAATGATATTTGCCTATGGTACGTTCTTTCCTGAGAATAAGGTAAAGTTTGAAATCAACTATATTATTTTTGCGGGAGACAATATTAACGAGTTTCGATATGCCGATGAGCAGGGTTGGTGGGTCAATCAGATCGATCAGATTGCCGCATCATACTGCAAATGGCAGTTTGATGCACCCACGCAGGATATTTCGTACAGCAATTATAGAACTGTTATTAGCCTAACTGGGGGCAAAAAAGACGCAGACTATCTTCAGGAGACCGACACGATTTCAAGGATGGTCTACGGGATGGCATGTGCGTACATGTTAACCGGCAAAGATCTCTACCTCGATGCTGCCGAAAAGGGAACCGAATATTTACGCGATAAAATGAGATTTACAGATACAGACACTGGACTTATTTATTGGTACCATGGATTGAAGGTTGGGGGAACTGGCGAAGAACAGAAGCTGCTCGTTTCCGAGTTTGGTGACGATTACGATTGCATTCCTGCATATGAACAGATTTATGCCTTGGCAGGACCTGTACAGACCTATCGCTTGACTGGTGATCCCAGAATTCTTGCGGATGCCGAAAAGACAGTTGATTTGTTTGATGAGTGCTTTAAGGACCATGAGAAAGGAGGATATTACTCTCATGTTCATGCAGTTACGCTAAGCGCACACGAAGAAAGCCTCGGCCGCAACAAAGCCAAGAAGAATTGGAATTCAGTTGGCGATCATGCTCCTGCCTATCTGATTAACTTGTGGCTTGCCACCGGCGAAGAGCGCTATAAGAAGATGCTTGAGGATACTTTTGACACAATTACAACCCATTTCCAAGATTATGATGAAAGTCCATTCGTTCAAGAAAAGTTTTTTGATGATTGGAGCAAAGATCAAACCTGGGGCTGGCAGCAAAATAGAGCAGTTGTAGGTCACAACCTGAAGATTGCATGGAACCTGATGAGGTTCTATTCAGAAATGGGCAAGGAAGAATATCTTGAAATGGCCAAAAAAATCGCCACATTAATGCCTGAGGTCGGTTATGACAATCAGCGGTTTGGCTGGTATGACGTGGTTGACCGCATACTTGGCGAAGATGAGAAGTTCCACCGTTATGCATGGCATGACCGCAAAGCTTGGTGGCAACAAGAGCAGGGCATCCTGGCATATTTAATTCTGCAGGGTCACATGCCAACCGATGAAAATTACAAGAAGTATGCAGACGAGTCGGCTGCCTACTACAACGCATTCTTTCTTGATCACAACGATGGAGGTGTTTACTTCAACGTTTTGGCCAACGGAATTCCATTCCTGGTCGGAACAGAGCGCTTCAAGGGAAGTCACTCAATGAGTGCTTATCACTCGACAGAACTCTGCTTCCTCTCAACAGTTTATATCGACCTAATGATCAAAAAACGGCCACTTGATTTGTTCTTTAAGCCAATGCCTGGAGGCTTTAAGGATGGAATTCTCAGGGTAGAGCCGGACATCCTTCCGAAGGGATCACTAAAGATCACTAACTGCGAAATCGATGGCAAGCCTTATACAGATTTTGATGCTGAAGCCTTGACTGTCAAGCTGCCTCACTCGGAGAATAGGCTCCAGGTGAAAGTAACCGTGACGCCAAATTGAGGAATCATCATGAATGTAACGCTTGATTCATTCAAAAACTGGCAAGTGATTAAGGTTGCTGGCCAAGTAGATTCCAAAACTGTGGGCGACCTGCGCGACTTTATTGATTCAGAATTGAAACAAGGACATCCTGTTGCTCTAGAGCTTACAGAAGTTCCTTTCATGTCAAGTGCAGGCTTGAGGACATTGCTCACACTGCAGCGGAAAACTACAGACATGGGTGTTGACTTAGCGCTCATCGGTGTCGCACCCGAAATTGCAGACACGATGAAAGTCACTGGGTTTTACCAGTTCTTCACTATTTTCGAATCTCTTCAGAA
>JBIKWV010000821.1:0-3205 GCA_044356135.1 Elainellaceae cyanobacterium | reverse complement strand
CTCTATGAGAGCGTTTCACGACATTGTAGAAAAAAGTCAAAATTCCAGTCGTTGGTTATGAGGCATTGGTAATTGGGGGTGAGAGGGTTAGGGAGCGAAGAGGAGGATGGCAACGGCCAGGGTAATGAGGATGGCATTGTAGATGGCGTGGTCGGCGGTGCTGGCGACGAATCCGGCCTCCTGGGCCTTCTGGAGATCCCCCGTTTGTTTCAGGTGCTTCTCAAAAATGTACTTATAGCGACAGGCAAAGAGGAAGCCGGGGACGATGAGAACGAAGCCGCCGAGGAGAGGAATTCCGGCAAACAGGTGAGCCAACCCAAATTGGGTGGAGCGAACGGCGATCTGCCGCCAGGAATTGGCACCGCGACGGAAGATGCGCTCCTCCAGTCTGGCCCAGAAGGGAATGCCAAAGAGGAGGAGGAGCCAGAAGGTGAGAGCGAAGAGGAGGCTGGGGAGAGTGGATGGGTGGATGGGTGGATGAGTGGATAGGGACGAAAAGAGATGGGTGGATCTTTCGACAGGCTCAAGAACAGAGTGGATGAGTGGATAAGTAGATGGGTGGGGAAGGCTTGAGAGGAGAGTGAGGGGGGGGGATGGGAGGGATGGGAGATTCTGCCCGTCAAGGAGGGGAACTGGGGTATTGGAGCGGAAGAGATTGAAGGGCTGAAAGATAATATTGCCCGGATTACCGAAGACCCAACTGGCCCAGCCCCAGCGCAGGAAGGGTGGAGCAATGCTGTCAGCAACCCCGTAGATAGTCAGGGTGGTGAGGACGATCGCCAGCGATCGCAGGTAGGTAAGGGGGTGGTTGCGAAAGTAGGTCGTCCAGACAAAGTTTAACCTTGAGCGGTGTTTCCACAGGTCTACCAGAACGAGCAGGATGACTCCGAAGGAAATGAGCAGGGGGAGGATGGTGCGGGCACCCGCAAGCCAGGTTCCCTGCCCAAAGGCCAGTAGCGCGATCGCCCCCACCAGCACCAGCAGCCGAAACTTGAGGTACTGCACCACAACGGTGAGATTTTTCAGCAGTGCGCGGCGGCCTTCCAATTGTTTTAACTGGGCCAACACCTGACCCGCCATGAGCACCGCCACCAACCGGTAGAGTGCAGCAGGGTAGGAGTTGGGACTCATGGCAAGGGCGCGATCGCAACTGGCAACAGTGGCCTCGTACTGGCCTAGCTTCAGGTGTGCGAAGGCGCAACTAATCCAGGCATTAACGTGCCACGCTTGGGGCTGCTGGGCAATGTTCAACGCTTCCTCCAGGCTGGCGATCGCCCCTTCAGGTTGCTCCAGCCGCAGCAGAGCCACTCCCCGATTACACAGGGCACGGTCAAAGTCAGGCTGCCGCTCCAGTGCCTGCTCAAAGCACCCCAGCGCAGCCTGAGCCTGGTTTAACCGCAACAGCGCCACTCCCCGACTGTTCCAGGCATCGGCTGCGTCGGGTTGGAGCGCAATCGCGCGATCGCACACCGCCAGAGCCTCTCTGGGTTTTCCCAATAGAGCCAGCAGAGAACCTTTGCTGCTCAGAGCAGGATAGAACTCCGGTTGCACCCCCAGCGCCCGGTCATAGCTCTCAAGCGCTTTGGGGTAGTTACCAGCGCTGCGGAGAGCATTGCCGCGATCGCTCCAGATCTGAGCAGAGGGGGATGGGGTGCAAGCGATCGCCCGATCGTAGGCAGCAACCGCCGCCGCAAACTGCCCCAAATGCTCCAGAGCAATCCCTCGATAGTGATGGGCTTCTACAGCGTCCGGCTGCAACTCGAGTGCCTGGTCACAACTGGCGATCGCCCCCTCCGGTTGCCCCTGCCCCAGCAACAGCAGCGCCTCACGAGAAAGCAGTTCTACCCGCTCCTGTGCTGTCAACGGGAGATTCTGTAGTTGCCACCGACACTGCTCTAGCGACAGCCGCCCTGCTCGTTCCCTCATCCCCTAACCCTTCGTTCCACTACCGTCAATCACTATTAAGGGCAGGTTTTGCCCGTCCTTCCGCAAACTGCCGACCACTAATCGGTCAAACCTGCCCTCACCCACCGATCTTTCTTCGCCCCTGACGTTTTTCGACTGCGATCTGTACGGGCATTGCATTCTGTCTTCCGACTACGGCAAATGTGTACGGGCGCAGCATTCGACCCTGACGTTTGGCCCTCAGCCAGAACCTATCTACCGAATGCCACGCCCCTACCAATCGTCCACGGTTCGGCCATCGCGGTTCGGCTGATCTCACCGTCAAAGCCTCACCGCAACACCCATCCACCCTTCGACCAGCTCAGGGCAACGCCCATCCACCCATCCACCCTTCGACCCATCCACCCTTCGACCCATCCACCCTCCCACCGGAACGCAGATGAACGCAGATTTTCGTCTCCTACCCATCCACCCTGTTCTTGAGCCTGCCGAACGATCCACCCATCCACCCATCCACCCATCCACCCATCCACCCATCCACCCATCCACCCTACACTCCACGCCCCCTCGAATGGTAGCCTGTGAGGAGTCAGTTCACAGGAGATTTACGTCATGACCGCAGGGATCGACCCCGTTAAGTTGATGAAGCAGCAGGTGGGTAAGGTTGCCGCCGACCGAGTGCAGTCGGGTTTCATTGTGGGACTGGGAACGGGGTCAACCACCGCGTTTGCAATCCAGTTTCTCGGCGATCGCCTCAAGTCTGGCGAGTTGAAAGACATAAAGGGCATCCCCACTTCATTTCAGGCGTCGGTGCTGGCCAAGCAGTACGGCATTCCCCTGACCACGCTGGATGAAATTGACCACATTGATATTGCGATTGACGGAGCCGATGAGGTTGACCCCCAGAAGAATTTGATTAAAGGAGGTGGGGCGGCTCACACCCGTGAAAAGGTGGTGGATTCGCTGGCGGAGCAATTCATTGTGGTGGTGGATAGCACCAAGCTGGTAAACAGCCTGGGAGCCTTTCCGTTGCCCGTGGAGGTACTGCCGATGGCGATCGCACCCGTGACACGGGCGATCGAGAAACTGGGGGGCACCTGTGAACTGCGCATGGGCGTGAAAAAGGACGGCCCCGTGATTACCGATCAGGGGAATATGGTGCTGGATGTTAAGTTTTCTTCTATCCCCAATCCCACTGAAATGGAGAAAATTTTAAACAACATTCCCGGTGTTTTAGAGAATGGTCTATTTGTAGGGCTGGCAGATATTATTCTGGTGGGCGAGATCAAAGATGGCCAGC
>JBIKWV010000819.1:0-3213 GCA_044356135.1 Elainellaceae cyanobacterium | reverse complement strand
ACTGCGTCAGCGTTTCGGGAAAAATCGGCGCTAAATTGAATAGGCCGCGAAACGCCCCCTGCGAGGGCGTTTCGCGGCATTTTTAGTTTTACTCGACGTAGGATTATCCCCCTTTCCAACAGCCGTGGCTACGGCGATATCAATTATCCGCAGTGATCGTTGCAAACACTGCCATCTGGCATGATGGTTTTGCAGAAGCGGGTGTTGGTCAGGTCGGCTTTCTCTAAGCGAGCGCCCTTTAGATTTGCGCCGCGCAGGTTGGCCCAGGTGAGGACGGCGTTTCGGAGGTCGGCTTTGGCAAAGTTGGCATCTAATAGCTGGGCGTGGCTGAGGTTGGCGCGGAAGCAGTCGGCCTCGCACAGATCGGCTTTGACCAGGCTGGCCCGCTGCAGGTTGGTGGAGCGGAGGATTGCGCCGTTGAGGATGATGCCATTGAGACATGCCTGCCGCAGGTCTGCCTGGGTGAGGTTGGCCTCGTACAGGTTGGCATTGGAGAGGTCAGCGGCAGCAAGGTTGGCGGCAGCAAGGTTGGCCTTGAGCAGAATGGCGTTTTGCAGATTGGCGTTTTGCAGGTTGGCACGAATCAGATGGATATAGTTGAGCGTGGCCTGGTGCAGGTCGGCACTGCTCAGGTCGATTCGAGGAAAGTTGCGATCGCCCGACTGATAGCGGCGTTCCAGTTCCTGCCGATCCATAGTGTTTTCTCCGCCAATGAGAGCGCCTTTCAGCGTGTGAGGTAGCAATTTTTGTTGAGAGCGGCTCGGAAGCGTGGCTTTCAACAAAAAATTGGTTGATCTCCATTATCTCAGCGGTTTGCCAACGGAAAACCCCCTTCGGGCAGGTTGGGGATCAGTCGTGCCCACCTGGAACTGGACGCGATCGCGCTGTTCTCCCTGCTGCACCTCCAGCACCCAATCACCCGCTTGCATGGGCCAGAAGTAGGAGTCCCCAGAAACATTGGAGAGCAGTTGGCCGTTGAGTCGCCACTGTATGGTTTCATCGCTGGTTCCGGCCAGTTTGAACTGGAGGCGGGGGGCGGTGGCGGGGGAAGCGACGAAGTAGTCCCCGTTGCGGGGTGAGAGGATTTTCAGCGTGTTGGGGGTGAGCGGGGAATCCGGTTGGGAGGCCAGCCACTCCCTGTATTCGGGGGGGAGCGTCAGGCGAATTTGGCCGCTGGAGGTGCGCTGGAAGAAGGGGTCGGGTTCCCGATAGGCAGCGAGATCCGAAGGATTGAGATATTCCTGCACAATGGCGGGGCAGCCCGGTTGGGGACGCTTTCCTGACAGGGCACAGATGGGGAGCCGGGTCATTCCTTCAGGAGACACAAATGAAGCGGGTTCCTGATTTTGATGCAGTCGCAGCATGATCCGGTTCCACAGGGGGGCTGCACCCGTGACGCCGGAGACTTCGCGCATGGGGGAATTGTCGAAGTTGCCGACCCAGGTGGCGACGGTGTAATCGGGGGTGAAGCCGATTGTCCAGGTGTCCCGGTAGTCTGTAGAAGTCCCGGTTTTTACCGCAGCAGGGAACGGCAGACTGAGGGCTGAATTGACTCCGAAGGCTTTGGCGCGGGCATGGCGATCGCCCAGCATATCCGTGATCAGTGCCCACACCGCTGGATTCGTATTCGCCAACGATTCTCCCCGTCGCGCCATTGTGCGATAAGCGTGCGCCAGTTCCCACAGGCTCACCTCCCCGCTACCCAGCGCCAGCCCTAAACCGTAGTATTCCGATCGCTGCTTCAGATGCTGAAATCCCAGTTGCCGCAGTCGGTTCAGGAAGGAATCAACTCCCACTTTCTCCAACACCCGAACCGCCGGAATATTCAGCGAATTGGCCAGCGCAAACCGCACCCGCACAGGTCCCTGGAACGTCTCGCTGTAGTCCGTTGGTTTGTACAGCTTGGCACCGGGAATCGCATAGTAGGTGGGCACGTCCGCCAGGATCGTATTGGGTTGGATGAGTCCCCGTTCTAGCGCCAACTCGTAGACAAACGGTTTGAGGGTGGAACCGGGTTGCCTGAGTGCCTGCACACCGTCGTTGCGCCCATTCTGCGCTTCGTCGAAATAGTCTGGTGAGCCGATGTAGGCCAGCACTGCTCCGGTGCGGTTGTCCAGCACCAGTGCTGCCGCCTGTCGCACGTTGTGGTTGGTCAGGTTCTGGATCACCTGGCGCACCTGGGCCTCGACAAACTGCTGGAGTGGCAAATCCAGGGTGGTGCGAACCTGAGATGGGTGATCCTGCGGCAGTTGTCCCGCCAGCCAGAACAGATAGTGCGGTGCAGCCAGAATGCCTTTCTGAGGGGCTTGCAACGTCAGGTTTTCAGCAAAGGCGCGATCGGCCTGCGATCGCCCCACCTTCCCGTCCTGTACCATCCGATCCAGCACATACCGCTGCCGCTGCTTTAGCTTGTCCCAGGCGTGGTAGGGGTTGAGATCCGTTGGGTCATTGGGCAATGCCGCCAGCAGACTCGCCTGCGCCAGCGACAGATCTTTCGCAGGAACACCAAAATACGTCCGTGCTGCCGCCTCGACGCCGTAGAGATTGCCTCCCATCGGCAACCGATTCACATACGCCTGAAGCACCTCCTCCCGGTTCATCCCCGCTGCAATCCGCCACGCCTGCCACATCTGCTGGAGCTTTCCGGCTGGAGAACTGGGCAAATCGTCCAGCATTCGCGCCAACTGCATCGGAATGGTGGAGGCACCGCTGACCACCCGCTTTGCTTGAATGGCTTCGGCGATCGCCCGTCCCACTGCCCACCAGTCCACCGCCCCATGCTGGTAGAATCGTCGGTCCTCCGCCGCAATGATCGCCTGCACAAACAGGGGGGATACCTGGTCTAACGGCACAACGGAGGTATGCTCCTGATCCCGGCTGAGCAGGGTGCCGAGGGGGTAGCCGTTGCGGTCTGTGAAGGCGATCGCCTGGTCGGTCTGAGCGATGTCTGCTGCACGGATGGGCATGGCCAGGGGGAGCAGTCGGATGAGCAGCAGGACTGTCCCCAGGACGACCAATGTGCGGTAGGCGGAGTCCCTGTGGCGTTTGGGGAGGGCGATCGGGTGGGGTTTGGCTCCCAGTTTCATGGGGTGGATGGGTGGATGGGTGGATGGGTGGATGGGTGGATGGGTGGATGGGTGGATGGGTGGATGGGTGGATGGGTGGAGACGTTCCGTGGAACGTCTGTACGGTGATGGGTAGATGGGTGAATGG
>JBIKWV010000818.1:0-3221 GCA_044356135.1 Elainellaceae cyanobacterium | reverse complement strand
GTTTTCGTCAGCTCAAGCACACGGCATTGCAGCAGCAGTGAGAGATTGAGGCGGTTAGTGTTGGCGCAGTCTTCGGTGAGCTGAGGCAGGCTCATAGTTGCTCCTGCCAGCGCCAGGGCAGTATAGCCCCCCATCGACTGACCGACGACCCCCACCCGCCGTGGATTCAGCCAGCCTCGATAGCGAGGATCCTGGTGCGATAGGCGTTCCAGTTCGTCCAGCAAAAATTTCACGTCCAGCGGACGGTTAATGAACTCACCTGGCTCCGTTACCTGAGAAGTCCTGCCCGTTAACAGCGCCTCCAGTTGTTCCGTATTGCTGCCGGGATGTTCCGGGACGGCTACCGCAAATCCGTAGGAGGCTAACTGCTTAGCCAGATAAGCGAAGGTTTTGCGGTTTGACCCCAACCCATGAGAAATCACAATCAGCGGCGGTGGGGTGGGTAACGGCG
Source organism: Elainellaceae cyanobacterium (assembly GCA_044356135.1). Classification (GTDB taxonomy): domain Bacteria; phylum Cyanobacteriota; class Cyanobacteriia; order Elainellales; family Elainellaceae; genus CAZVXA01. The sequence goes on along the minus strand of JBIKWV010000818.1, from coordinate 2,770 downwards.
TCCGATTTGCAGTCTGGGGCAGGTAGATATCCGCTTCTACGGGGCGATTGCGGCGGGGATCAATCAGCTTCAGGGTGCGTTCGCGCCAGGTGTGAGGCCCCCGCAGGCGCAGATCCGGTAGGTTGGTAAAGTTGGTAGCAGGGGCGTCCTGCGCTTCCTGCACGGCCTGCTCCTGAATGGCACTAATGGCACTGCGGGTTTGATTCACCGAGCGCTCCAGGTCACTCAGTATTAAGAGCGATCGCTTCAGATCTACCCGGATCGTCTCCAGCGGAAACTGACGCAGCGTGTTCAGCGGGGTTAATCCTTGATGGTGCTGGGATGCCAGGATCAGCGCTGAGCGAAGCGCCAGAAACCCACTCTGACTGGATTCCGTCTGGATCACCTCGCCTAAGCGATGCAGTAGAAGTTCGCCCTGACTGCTATAGAGGAATTGCGAGACCGCCACAGGCCCCAGGTCAACCCGGGTCTGCAAAATCTGTCGCATCTGGGCCATTTGTTCTGGCGACAGGTACCGACTATAGGGCTTCAGGTCTTCGGGAACCACCCCGGTACGGGCATAGGTTGCCAGCGACTCCACCGCCACTGATTGCTCCAGCGCCCCAAAGGACAGATAGATTCGCTCGGCGGCCTCCACGGGAGCAGCCGTCAACGCCAGTGGCACGGTCCACAACCCCAGTGCGACTCTGAGCCACACAGGAAAGCCACGATATCGATGGAGAAAACGGCCCACAGTCGAGGCTTGCATGGGAATACCACAACCTTTTATGGAGATCCATTCACGGGCGATCGCAGCAGTTCCAGAAGTTGCGCTTCAGAAAGGAGGGGCACTCCCAGCGATCGCGCCTTCTCCAGCTTTGATCCGGCATCTTCGCCGACTACGAGATAATTCGTCTTCTTGCTGACTGACTCCGTCACTTTTCCCCCCGCTTTCTGAATCAGCTCCTTCGCCTCTTCCCGCTTGAGCGTAGGTAAAGTTCCGGTGACCACAAAAGTCTTTCCCTTTAAGGGTAGCGCAGCAGTCTCAGAAGCGGGGCGCGATTCCCCTACCAGTTGAACCCCTGATATCCGCAGTCGTTCAATCAGTTCCTGGTTCGCCGCCACCTGAAACCACTGGTACACTGACCGGGCAATTTCGGGGCCAATTCCCTCTACAGCGTCGATCGCCTCCATATCTGCTGCGATGAGCTGATCTACCGTGGGAAAATTTTCAGAAATGAGCTGGGCATTCACGCTGCCCACATGGCGAATCCCCAACCCAAATAGAACGCGCGACCAGGGCTGCTGTCTGGAACGGGCGATCGCCTCCACCAGGTTCTGCGCTGACTTTTTTCCCATCCGGTCCACGGGAATCAACTGCTCCACTGTCAGATCATACAGATCGGCCACCGTATGTAACAGACCGCGATCGACAAACTGCTGCACCCACTTTTCACCCAGTCCGTTGATATCCATCGCCTGCCGCGAGGCCCAGTGGATTAGCGCCCCCCGCAGGATGGCTGGACAGGAGGTGTTGATGCAGCGGGTCACCGCTTCGTCCTCTGGTTTCACTACAGGCTGACCACACTCCGGGCAGTGGGTCGGCATCTGGAACGGTTGCGTCTCCGCAGGTCGTAGCTCTGTCAGCACCCGCACCACTTCCGGGATAATTTCCCCCGCCTTGCGAACGATTACGGTATCCCCCACCCGCACATCCAGTTCTGCGATAAAGTCTGCGTTGTGCAGCGTTGCTCTTGCCACCGTCGTTCCCGCCAGCGGCACCGGACGCAGATCGGCGACTGGAGTCACCGCCCCCGTGCGACCCACATTAACGGAGATGCCCTCAACGACGGTGGGCGACTCCTCGGCGGGATACTTGAGGGCGATCGCCCAGCGCGGAAACTTCTGCGTGAACCCCAGTCTTTTCTGCAAGTCCAGACCGTTGATTTTAATCACAACTCCGTCGGTCAGGTAGGGTAGCTCGAAGCGGGCTTTCTCCCAGCGATCGCAGTACCCCTGCACGTCCTCCAGGGACTGACACAACTGCCGATTCGGATTCACCCGGAACCCCATCTGCTGGAGCAGCTCCAGACATTGCCACTGCGTCTTGGGAATCGACGGTGTCTGGGAGACATCCGGTTTCTCCTCATCGCTCACCGCCATGTCTTCGTCGTTCAGTCCCGGAAAGTGCAGCGTATACGCAAAGAAGTCCAGCTTGCGCTGCGCCACGATCCGCGAGTCCAACTGTCGCAACGTTCCTGCTGCCGCATTGCGGGGATTCGCAAACAGGGGATCCCCTGCTTCCTCACGCTCCTGATTAATTTGCCGAAATACGTCCAGAGGTAGAAACGCTTCTCCTCGAATTTCTAAATGCGGTGGGATGCGATCGCCCATCAACCTTAACGGTACCGATCGAATGGTTCGAATATTCTGGGTGATGTCTTCGCCCATCACTCCATCGCCTCTCGTTGTGCCTCTGATGAGCAGGCCATTTTCGTAAGTGAGGGCGATCGCCGAACCATCAATTTTCAATTCACAGACGTATTCAAATTCCTTTGTCTCCGGTGCGACTCGCTGCCATCGCGTCTGCCAGTTCGCCAGTTCCTCGTTGTTAAATGCATTCTCCAAACTATACAGTGGCACATTGTGTTTGACTGAGGTGAACTGGGTTGCAGGCTGCTCTCCCACCCGCTGGGTTGGACTATCGGACGACACCAGTTCGGGATAGTTTGCCTCCAGGTCTTGCAACTCTCGATAGAGCTGGTCGTATACTGAGTCGGGCAACTGTGGC
>JBIKWV010000817.1:0-3224 GCA_044356135.1 Elainellaceae cyanobacterium | reverse complement strand
CTGATGGTAAGGTGCGTGCGGCCAGAGCCTCGATTCAAGGTGTTGCACCGCAGTCTGTGCCAACGAAGGTGAAAAAACAAAAAGGCGGATTGCCCGGAGTTGCTTTTGGTATTGCAGCGCTTGTTGCTGTTGTACTCGTTGCTATGCAGTTGGGTCGTAGTCGTTCTCCTTCGCTGATCACATCGGTTGCACAGCCCGGATGCGTGATTAAAGGCAATATTTCAGTTGAAACTGGCGACAAACTTTATCATCTTTCAGGAATGGAGGATTATGAATCAACGGTGATTGATCTAGTGGCTGGAGAGAAATGGTTTTGTACAGAGTCAGAGGCGATCTCCAGTGGATGGCGTAAAGCACCGAAGTAGTGATGGTCAGCGAAAAAAAAGGTAGCTATAACGATTTGACATACCTAACGTGGTGCAATCGGAAAGAATACATTCACTGTGGGGCGGGCATCTTGCCCGCTCGGTGTTCTGAGCAGGCAGGATGCCCGCCCCACAATGCGAATGCAATTAGCTATCAGGTGCCTCAACTCGTCAGTGCCTACAGCAAGGAAAAATAACATCCCTGATCCACCACCGCCTGCATCCTGAACTCCCCGTCAAAAATCGCCAGATTCGCCACATACCCCGGCCCGATCGCCCCCAACTGATCATTCACCCCCAGTAGCTGCGCTGGATACGTCGAGGCCATACGCAGAGCCTCATCCAGGGGGATATCAGTGTGTTGGGTAACGTTGGCGATCGCCTCAATCATCGTCAGGGCAGAACCGCCGAGGGTGCCGTCGGCAGACACACATTTGCCGTCGCGGTAAAAAACTTCCTGGCCGCCAATCCAGAAAGAATCCATCTGGGTTCCAGCGGGGGGAGTGGCATCGGTGACCAGAATCAGGCGATCGCCCTTCAAACGGTGCGCCAGTTGAATCGAGGCGTAGTGGACGTGGAAGCCGTCTGCGATGATGCCGCAGTAGACAGTGGGTGCATCAAAGATAGCGCCAACTACGCCCGGACTTCTGCCCTGCCAGGGGGACATGGCGTTAAACAGGTGGGTGGCCATGCGCACGCCGGAATGAAAGGACGCGATCGCCGCTTCATAGGTGGCATCGGTGTGTCCGGCAGAAACCACAATGCCCTGTTCTGCCAGCAGGCGAATATCCTCTGGGTCGCACATTTCCGGGGCAAGGGTGAGCAGGCGCACGGTGTCGCGTCCGGCAGCAGCAATCTGTTGGAGCATGGTGCGATCGGGTTTGCGGACGTACTTCTCGTTGTGGATGCCTTTGCGCTTGGGATTCAGGTAGGGGCCTTCCAGGTGGAGTCCCAGGACGCGGGTGGGGTGCTGCTGGCGGTAGGAGGGGATGAGGGCGATCGCCGCTTCCATCTCCTCAACAGCGGTTGTAATCAGTGTGGGTAGAAAGCTGGTGGTGCCACTGCGCAAATTTGTCTGGTGCATGGTGTCCAGCGTTTCGGCGGTGATCGCGTCGTTGAACATGACGCCGCCGCAGCCGTTCAGTTGCAGGTCGATGAAGCCGGGGGCGACGTTGAGGCCGTTCAGGTGGGTGATTGGACAGGAGGGAAGAGGGGCGTCTGGGGGGAGGATGGTGTAGATGCGATCGCCCTCAATCAATAGCGTGTGATCAGGTAAAACTTCCTTTCCGGTGTAGATGGTAGCTTGGGTCAGGGCGTACATGGGAGACACCTCAAATCTCGCAGGGGATATCGCTCAGGTGGTCGTGCAGCTCACGAAAATAGCGGACGGTTTTCACCTTCAGTTCTGAAACTGCGTCTTCATCGCAGACGATAATGGCGCGACGGTGCAGTTGAAGGGCAGAAATGGGCCACATGTGGTGAACGCCCTGTTCGATTGCGTGATAGACCGCCTGGGCTTTGGCATACCCTTGCGCGAGAATCACCACTTCGCGAGCATCCATAATGGTGCCAACACCAACGGTGAGCGCGGTTTGGGGAACCTGATCCAGGTCATTGTTGAAAAAGCGGGCGTTGGCCAATCGGGTGCTGCGGGTCAGCGTTTTAACGCGGGTGCGCGATTCCAGGGAAGAACCGGGTTCGTTGAAGGCGATATGCCCGTCTTCCCCCACGCCGCCCAGAAATAGCTCAATGCCACCATAGGATTGGATTTTTTCCTCATAGCTGCGGCACTCTTGCTCCAGGTCAGCGGCGTTGCCATTGGGAATGTGGATCTGTTCGGGGGGAATATCAACGTGCTGGAACAGGTATTGCCACATGTAGGTGTGATAGCTCTGGGGGTGGTCTTCCGGCAGACCCACGTATTCGTCCATGTTGAACGTGACCACATGACGAAAGCTCAGTTCGCCCTGATGATGATAGTCCACCAATTTTTGATACATCCGAATGGGGGTGCTGCCCGTGGGAAGACCCAGGACAAAGGGGCGATCGCCCGACGGGGCAAATCCCTGGATGCGCCGTTGAATGTAGGTTGCTGCCCAGGTGGCGATGTCACAGTCGGGGATCATCAGACGCATTGCTTCAGGGCTGCGCTGGCGTTAATAAGATTAACTGCTGCTGTTGCAGCGATCGCACCCCGTCCAATCCCAATTCCGTTCCCGGCAGAATCTCCTGAACCGTTAATCGGGAATTCTGATTGGCATCACAGGCTTTTAAGAAAGCAAACTCTGCATCCGTTAGATGCACCACCTGATAGTCGTAGTTAAACAATACTTTGCTTTCCCAACCGTCCATACAGGGACTACGTTCAGGAATCGCCTTCAGGAGCGTTGCATCATCTGCCCAGTCATTCTTCGGCAGCGGTAGGCGTCCGAGGAAGAATTCGTAGTGGGTGATCGCCTCTGGATCAAGCAGTTCGATGAGACGGTAGAGCTGGCGATCGCTCAACCCCTGTGCCCTTTCTAACAGCTCCGGCGACTTTCCAACCAGACGGTTCAGATCCCAGGTGCGGGGATTCGAGAAGCCAATGAACTCTAAACCTGAAGCTTCAATCAGCTCAAACAGCGTATCAATGTTGTAGTCAATCTCCTGGGGATGCACGTACATGTCGGCAAAGTTTTCATCCCGGTGATTTTCCAGCGACCAGCGTTCTTTCTCTCGCTGCACCAGACGGTTGTTTTCGGGCAATGCAGCAAAAATCTTACGTCCCAGATCCACGCCATCCCGGTAGTCACCGCGTTTGTCCTGCTGGAGGAGGGCGATCGCCTGCTGCATGAGCTTAATCTCCCACCGTCCCAGTTC
>JBIKWV010001093.1:0-7264 GCA_044356135.1 Elainellaceae cyanobacterium | reverse complement strand
CCTCAGCCGTGGTCACCGCGCGATCAGCACCCGCAGGGGGATCATTCACTCCGGTCACATTAACCGTGCTGACAACCGTATTCGAGAGGTTATTCGTGGGTTGCCCATCATTCACCCGGAATGTCACCGTTCGGGTCAGATTGGCCCCAAAGTTGGTCGGATTATCACTGGTAGAGGAAAACTCTGCGGACTGGAGTACCTGCAAGATATTGGCACGAGAAGAACCGCTGAGACTGTACAGGCCACCGCCCTGGTCGGTGACGGCAATGCCTGTGGAGCCAGAAGTGAACGTGAGGCGATCGCCCGCGAAGTAATTCCCGATCTGCACCGTTGCCGTCACTGTATCCGGCAGCTCAGTTCGCCCAATCTCAACATCGCTGATGCCTGTCAGCGCGGTTCCCACTGGAGCAGCCGTCAACTGCTCGGTATAGCCAACCGTGACACCTGTGCCACTAAGGACAGGCGCATCGTTCACCGCCGTGATTGACGTTCTCAACAGGGCAGTGCCGCTTGACCAGGTGTTGGTTCCACCCAGGATTGCAGAAATATCTGAGGCGGCATTGAAAGTAATGGGACTGTCCGCCAGCTGCGCCACCAGGTCGGGAGGAGTGCCATTGTAGTCAGTAGCAGGCACAAACCGGAGGCTGGCATCGGTCGGCAACAGCAGTGCAGCGGTGTCTGCAACTGTTGCAGGAATAACTGTCCAGGAGCCACTGGATAACCTGTACTGCCACTCACCCTGGGCGGCAGTGGAGGTGTTGCCAACGATTGCCACGCCTCCAAAGGCAGTCGCGCTATTGCCGCCACCAGGGATATTTGCACCGCCCGTCGATTGGTTATCGGTGACATCACCGTATTTTGGGCCAAACAAGCTGGATACGGTGGCTCCTGCGGGGTTCGCGGTGTCCTCGTTGACCGCCGTCAGCGTCACGGGAGTGGCAGGCGCATTGACGGTTGGCGCATCATTGATGGACGTTACCGAGATACCGATAGGAATCGTTCCACTCGACCAGGCTCCCGTTGCCCCCAGTCCACCAACTGTGTTCAGGTTTTTCAGGTCAGTGGGACTGGTGCTGGCAGTCATCACGCTGCTGCCGTCCGCCAGACGGGTAGTGAGTGTCCCCGGTGTGCCGTGGAAATTGGCAGCAGGCAGGAAGCGCAGTTCTCGATCGGCGGGGATAATGATCGCAGCAGTGTTCGATAATCCGCTGTCGGGGATCGTAATCCACCCCCCCGCTCCATTGCTGAATTGCCAGCTTCCCTGAGTCGCGACATAGTTGGTGTCGCCGACGATCGCAATATAGCTGAGTGGGGTTGCCGTATTGTTTCCGCTGTTTGCCGTCTGGTTATCGATCGCGTCAGAGTAGTTGCTGCCTGTAATCAGGGTAGAAATGAGCGTCCCGGTGGGATTGCTCGTATCTTCCGGGACAGAGCCTAAACTGACGCTGCCCGTTGCAGTGGGGCGATCGTTCACCGGGTTAACGGTAATGGAAACCTGTTTGGTGTCCGTTTTTGCGCCGCCCGTTCCCACGTTGCCCTGGTCGTTCACAGTGACCTGAACGGTGGCGGTACCGTGGTAGTTTGCAGTCGGCGTGAAGATTAGCCCATCCAGAGCGGCGTTGATTTGAGCTTTGGTGCCCGTCAGGGTCAGTGTTGCCGTACCGCTGCCACCGACTGTTGCGCCGTCTGCGCCGACCAGCGAGAGCGTCCCACGGGTGGCGGTAATGGTTGCCGTCAGGTTACTGGCTCCAAAGTCATCAGCGTCGGTGAAGCTGAAGAAATTTCCGGCCCCTGTAAAGGTGAGGGTAGCATCCTCGTTGACCGAAAGGGGATTCGCGGGCGCGGTCAGAACCGGGGCATCGTTTTCACTGGAGGCGTTGATGCTGATCGTGCGGCTGGCAGTCAGTTCGCCGGGGCCACCGTTAGCACGATCGAGCACCGTTACCGCCAGATTGACGGTGCGATCGGCGTTTACTGGAGGCGTGTAGGACAGATTGGTAAGCGCAGCCTGAACGTTCGCGCGGGTGCCCTCAATGATGAGTGGGCCTGTGGCTCCATCCGCACTCTGAGCGATCGTGCCGCCGTTCGTGCCGGAGATCAGTGTGATTCCAGCGGTTGCCCCTAATGTCAGAATGCCGTAGTTTGAAGTGCCCGTCCAGCCGGGAGTGGGGTCGATTTTTACCCGCAGGATATCGGTGCCTGGTAAGCCGCCAGCAGGGGGATTCAGGTCGGGATCATCCACCGTGATCGCGGTTGCCCCAATAAATTCGACGGGGTCAGTGCTGGAAGCCGTCAGCGTTCCTGTTGGAGCGGTCAGCGTTGGTGCATCGTTGACGGGGTTAACCGTGAGTGCAATGGTCTGCGAGAGGTTGGTGGCACCGCCGAGGCCAACCCCATTGCCACTAGTGCTGGCCAGCAGAGTGACAACGAGGGAATCGGGCGTTGTGACGTTGTTGTAGTTGTTCGACCCGGTGTAGGTGAGGGTGAGCAATGCTGCGTTAATCTGGTCGCGGGTTCCCGTCAGGGTGAGGTCGAGCGAATTATTTGCCCCAGCGGAAATCGTGGCACCGTTCAGGTTGCCAATGGTGAGGTTGCCATAACCGGCATGGAGGCGAACGCTGCCCGCCGCCGCTGCGATCGGGAACGCATCCACGTCGGCAATTTCAATTCGGTCAGTCCCTGTAAACGTCAGAGTACCTTCCTCACTGACCGAACGCGCAGTGGGAATATTGGTGAAGCTGGACGGGTCGTTAGAGTTGCTGGTGTACAGCAGAATAGTCGTTTGAGCGGTGTTGTTGGCATCGCCCAGGGGCAGGCCATTAGAGTTGGTGGAACCACCGTTCGCCCCAATTACGGCTCCAGACCCGTCGCGCAGACGGTCATCCACCGTCACCACCAGCCGAATCACGTCATCGACATCAGTGGAAACCTGATAGGTGAGACTGTTGAGAGCCGCCTGAACGTTGGCGATCGACCCCTCAATAATCAGTCGGTTCCCCGACGTGTTGTTATTGCTGCCGCTGCTGAAGGACAGGTTGGTGGCCGGGTCAATGAAGGTGATGCCTGTGGTGTTGACCAGATTCAGCGTGCCGTTGGCGTAGGTGGCGCTGGCAAGCTGAGGATCGAGGGTGACGCGGATACGATCGGTTTCACCAGACACCAGGTTGGTGAGATCAACGTCGGTGAGGGCGATCGCATTACCGCCTGTGAAAGTCTGCGCCGCTCCTGTGGCAAACACCAGCTCTGCCGGAGCTGCCACCGTTGGGGCATCGTTTCTGGGGGTGATATCAATATTGTAGGTGCCCGGAACGACGCCACCCCCACCATCGCGCACCTGGAAAGCAAAGCTATCGGTGGACGTTTCAGAGCCATTGTGCAGGTAAGACACCCGGTTATTGTCCAGGTCATCCTGAGTGAAGACACTGCCCACCGATAGCGCACTGCCGTTCAAGAACAGGATACCGTTGGCGACAGGGGTTGTGATCCGGTACTGCCGCTGGATGGTGGTGTTGTCCGGGTCCTCATACACCAGGTGGGGTTCATCCCCCGGCACCCCGTTTGAACCTTTGATGACACCAGAACCCCCTTCACCCACGGTCAGGCTCTTGCTGGCGGTGAACCCAGGATCGTCGTTGAGTCGGGCGATCTCGATATTGACCGTTTGAATAGCGCTGAGGTTATTCGACGTGCCGCTGGTGTTGTCGTTGGCCTGCACCGAGAAACTGTCGGCAAAATTTTCGCTACCGTCATGCACATAGCGGAAATTGCTGCTGTCCAGCTGCGCCTTTGTGATGATGGCACCGAGCGTCACATCCACAAAGCCGCTACCCTGGTTCACCTGGAGTTTTCCGTAGGTGGGCAGGGTGGTGACCGTAAAGGTCAAACTGTTAGGAGTCGCGTAGCCAATCCCCACCTTCTCTCCGGTACCGTCTACGTCTGCCAGAGAGACATGGGCGTTCGTCACGGTCACTGTTCCCCCTTCTACCACGTTGGGAGAACCATTTACCGTCACCGATGGCGTATCGTTTTGTGGGATCACATCAATGCCGAATGCCTGTTCTGCCAGGGTATTCACCCCATCCGTAACGGTGAACCGAAAATCGTCAATAAAATCTTCTTCCCCTGCGTGTTCAAACGTCACCCGGTTGTTATCAATATCGTCCTGGGTGAAGGAACCATACAGTCCTAAAGCCTGACCATTCAGCTTAATTACGCCGCTGGTGGGGGCACGCTCAACCCGATAGACAATTTCGCTGGACGTGTTGTCGGGGTCGGTGGTGAACAACATCGCGTTGGTGATGGTCGTGGAGCCACCCTCCAACAACCCAGCAATCCCCGTTTTGACAATGGTATCGGGGCTAGCATTGACAGGAATCACTGTTCCTGAAGGACTGCCAGACCCACCCGGTGTACTGGCTGGAATCGTGATCGCAATGTTGAAGGTGTTAACCGCCAGGGCAGAACCATCGGGTTGCCAGATGCCACCTTCTCGTTTGACCGGATATTCTGTGATCTCACTATCGCGGACTTCAAACCGGAAGCTGTCGTTAAACGTTTCCCCACCCGTACTGCTGCGGTGAAAAACATAGCGAATCCGGTCGTTGTCCAGGTCGTTCTGCGTAAAGCTGGTGCCAGCACTGAGAATCTGCCAGTTGCCGTTGACCAGCCGCTGAAGCGTCCCGGTTGCCGCATCAGGTGCCTGTGTAATCCGGTAGGTGAGCTGGGTTGTCCCCGAATCAACGTCGGTCACCTGTAAGTCGGTACTTCTGATGAGTTTGAAGAGGCCATCTCCGACGGTATTCAGCGTCAACCCGTTGTTGCGGGCCAGAATCGGGTCATCATTGTTCGGACGAATTCTAAGATTAATCGTTGCAGGTGTTGTTCCGGGTGTCCCTGTACCACCTCCATCGTCTACAACATCAATCTGAAAACTGTCGTCAGGAGGGTTGCCAAAGTTGGCATCGTTGCCGTTATGGCTATAGGTCAACTGGGGCAAATCCGCAGAGGTAATGGTGCGGTTCCCAGTGGTGATTGCCACTCCATTCAGCTTCAGAGTACCGTCAGCAGGCAGCGTCCGAATCACGATATTGTAGGTCGCTGCCGTTTGATCGGGATCAGCGATCGCAATAGTCACGGGCACATCCGCTTGCCCCTCAAATACCTGCGTTGTGCCGCCAACCGTCGGCAACTGGTTGACAGGCGTAATGGTAATCGGAATAGTGGCGGGGCCAATCACGCCGCCCGCGCCATCATCCACGATCACCCGGAAATTATCGCTGGTGCCGCTGACTGCCGTGGTCTGGGTGCCGTCGTGGTGATAGCGCAGTTGTCCTACCTGATCCGAGGGGAAGGTCGAACCCACCACCAGACGACTGCCGTTCAGCGTCAGATAGCCTTTTTCTGGCAGGCGATCGAGCTTGAGGATAATCTGAACGGGCAGCGTATCCACATCCGCAATGCCAAAGTTGGCGGTGGTAAAAGCCACACTGCCGCCTTCTGCAACACTGGGAGCGGTGGGCGAGATCGCTGGAGCATCGTTGACGGGAGTAACGGCGATCGCCACATTTCGAGATGCACTCAGCACACCATCGTTTGCGGTGATGGCCAGGGTGACGTTGCCGCTGATGTTGGCGTTGGGCGTAAAGGTCACACCGTTGAGAGCGGTGTTGATATCGGCGATCGCTCCTGAGAGAGTCACCGTCCCGGAGTTGTTTCCGGTTACGGACAGTCCAGTCGTTGTGGCCAGAGCCAGGGTGCCATTGGTGATCGTCAGAGTGACGGTGGAGGTGGGGGAGCTGGGGTCGGAGATGGAAAGCCCAGTGATCGTCAGCGCTGTTTCTTCAGCAATGGCGCGAGCGAGGGTAGCGCTGTCGTTGATGATAGGAGCGGCGAGGGTATGGGGATAAGCAGTGAGAGTGGATGGGTGGATGAGTGGATGGGTGGGTAGGGTCGAACCGCCGTTCGCCCGTACAGGGGATGGGTGAATGGGTGGGTAAGAGGTGGGGAGGTGCCAGGTGCCATTGCCGATAGAGTGGCTGGTGGCGTGGATGGTGGCTCCGGTGAGGTGGTGGAGTTTTTGCAGGAATTCTGCTCCAGCGTCTCCAGCGGCAACGTTGCAGGCGTAGAGGTAGAGGGTGGGTTCGGCATCTGCCCAGCCGGCTGAAGGGAACCAGGACCGGAGGGCTGCGGTGTAGCGATCGCAGGTTGCAAGGCTGAGTTCGGTGCTGCCCAGACGGAGTGTACCGGGAGAACCGTGGGTGAAGAGGTAGAGGGTAGGAGGGTGAGAGGGTCTTTCGACAGGCTCAAGAACAGGGAAGGAAGGGTAGTGAGCTTTGAGGATTTGGGTGATCTGAAGGATGCCGTCCTGGTTGGGGTCGAGGACGTAGGGGGTGATGTGGGGATGGAGGCCATCGGTCAGCAGATGGTAATCGGCAACGCTGGGGTCGAAGATGGCTATCGTCCTTCCCAGCATCCGATTGTCGTTCAGCACTGCACCACTCGGAGTATGTTGGCAATTTTGCATTGCAGCATCAGTGAGCAAAACCGAAGTAGTGTCCATATGTTTGACTCGTAAGGGTTAATTGAGTAGTGGGTAGGAAGAATGCAATAGATCAGTGAAACGGGTTGCCGAGGAACCGGAGACAAGATTTCTCACTCAGCAGACACGTTAAATACCCCCTTGGTTGACCGCAGGGTTTGCCTCCAAAGAGGTTCTTAATCCGAAATATGCGCAATCGATAAAACGCTTAGATCAGTAGTTACACGCGATTTCCTTTATGAGAACGATGGGAACATACGTGGAGTCACTGCTCTGTTTTAGGTCAAAGTTATAGAGCCAGTGAGAGGCCTATTAGAGCAATGTTCCCAGCATTCAGTCGTGTGGAGCACCATGAATCAACGTTTCAGACTATGTGCTTAAAATCCACAGCAAAATGGCGTAGTACAGGTCACCGTGCCACTTTTGCTATGGATTTTCTATTCCTAATTCGATGTCAGGCGTATTCAAATTGGTGGAACTGGCCATCATCCTGAAAGGAGTATTCCTGACATCCCACAAGTTCAATAGAGATTGTGCGGTCATCAGGGGCCGTGTATTCCTGCCGTGGTTCTACGGTGATCGTTATCCTGGTATTCTCTGAGGAAACACGGTAGGTCGTGACTGTGTAACTACCAGAACGGTAGTCGAAGCTGGAGTCATCATCCTCATAGGGGATCTGCTGTTTAATAAAATCCCTGTTTTTGCTTGGCGCGGCTTCGCCGCGCC
>JBIKWV010000816.1:0-3231 GCA_044356135.1 Elainellaceae cyanobacterium | reverse complement strand
CTAAAAAGTAAACTTTGTTTTCATTCCCTTGTTTCTATCAGCAAATCGTCTATATTAAAAACAGAAGCGAGAGCTTCCCTGGCAGATAGTAAACCGAAGGAGAAAAGATCTGGTTACTCAAATCTGTCTCGCTCAAAAGCAACAGCACCCGACGAAAAGTTGATATTTCCTCAGCTCACTGGAAGGGAGTCCTGATAATAGCTACACAACTGATTGTTTAATCAGTTGTGTAGCTAGAACAACTCCACATAGGACAACGAAGGAGAGGAGATCGCTCAGCTTAAGGTTTTGGGTGCTGTTGTTGCTTTAAATTCGCATTGAAAAACCACCAGGAGGGGCTTAGCTCCCTGGTGGTTTTTCAATGCGAATTTAACTGAATTGCTCCTGCAAGGTCTCAGCATTGTCTATCCATTTCATTGGGGAAAGACAGGCTAAACTTTGTTTATAGCGCCCCGTGCTCAGGCAAACCGCAGATTTTCATGTGAGCGCTGCGCTCTGCGCGACTCTCAATAAAAATTGAGATTCTGTCTAAGCGCAAAGCGCTGTAACTTGCAGGGCAATCCCTGAAAACCGGAAAATATAGTACAATTGATCTACTTCGATCGCCCCTGTTTCGAGTAATCCTGAGTCCCTGTGCGATCGCGCCCTTCCTATCCCCCTCCTTCCTGCTATGGCCATAATTGCGCTCAAAGCCTGGTACCTTCAGGAGTACGAACCCCTCCGAGATCTGGAAAAACGGCCCTACGATCTGCGGCTCAGCAAAAGTAGCCTGCTGAAATCGGCATTGCGGGCAGATTTCCTGGATGACAGCGACGACGTGAAGCAGTCGGTCTGGTTTCAGCGGTATCTGGATGGGGAGGTGGTGGAATTTTATATTGAGGGCAGCGGTGGCTACGCCATCTCCAACATCGACCTCACCAGTCACGAGATTTACTTCACCAAGCAGGACGTGATGAGCCATCTGGATCCCGTCATTTTTCTGTGCTACCAGAACGAGTTCCCCGAATCCAGCGAACTCCTGCGCGATGAAGTGAAGGAGTTTGTCGAAAAGTTTAATCGGCGATCGCGCATTCACCTGGAATTTGAAGAGTCGCACCGTCTCACCGATTCCCCCATCCGACTCAATAGCACCCTGATGCGCAAAATCCGCAAGAGCCTGGTGTTCATCGCCGACAGTACACCCATCCTCTACGTGGACGGCACGCCTCCCCAACTCTTCCCCAATCCCAAAGTTTGCGTCGAGGTGGGCTACGCGCTCCAGTGCAAGCGCCCGGAACAAATTCTGCTGACCCATATGGAGCGCCCCGACCTGCCCGGACAGTTCCCTTTTGACCTGCCCAGCAGCAGTCGCCTCCAGTTCCGCAACAAAACTGAGCTACGCAAAACTCTCCCCCAAATGCTTGAAGGTCATTTACAGCGGTTCAATCTGGCTTCGTGATCTAAACTTTCACAAAGCGATTGCCCTCGCTCCGCGAGGGCAATCGCTTTGTGAAAGTTTAGATTTTCAAAGCATTTTGGGGCATATTTACCACAGTGCCGCCGAAGGGCTACGCTGTTCGGGGGTGATTGAGTTTTTAGGGAAGAAATATGCCCAGAACGCCAAGTGAGATTGCAGTTTTTATCTTGATGGATGGGGGCCACCGGGAAGAAGTCCGCTTCCCCACTATCCAGGACTTTCAGAAGTGGTACAGTAGCGAACTTGTACCCAAAGCAGGTTCGACAGATTTTATCAACGTCCCCATAAAGAACATTCAGGGCGAATATATGGTGCTGCGTCCGGCTTCAGTGCTGGCGCTGCGGGTGGAACCTGTGTTTTCTGGTAGCGTCGATCGCTTCTAGAATGACTTCTAGAGATTGTTCGTCAGTTTGTGCACCACCAAAAACGATCCTCCCTCCGTTTGCCAGCAGCAGATCAGCGCTTGAGCCGATCTGCTGCTGTTGCGATCGCCCTTTTCTTCACCAGTTTTGTTCTCACGCTGGGCCTCTCTATTCTTTCGACCCTGGCCGTTGAGCCAGAATCCCCACCGATTCCCCCATTGCAGCGCCGCCCTCTGGAGGAACTGCAACAGAGTCTGGATGTGCCTGCCCTCCTGGGACTGGACGACCAGCTCTACAGCCAGCGCCCCGATGCCTCCAATCGGCGGTTCCTGTTGGAGGCGATCGCCAACTCCCTGCGCTACCTCGACACGCCTGCTGCCGCTACTGCCTACGCCCAGTATCCTGTGGAGGGCATTACCCTCGATCGGGTCCGTCGTAGCCTGGAGCGATTTCGAGCACTGGTGCAGACCAGCCGTTCAGCAGTTGCACTCCAACGGGCAGTACAGCGCGAGTTTGACTTCTACCAGTCCGTCGGTCGTGATGGTCAGGGAACCGTACAGTTTACGGGCTACTTTGAACCGACGTATACCGCCAGTCGCCAGCCCACCGCCGAGTTTCGCTACCCCCTCTACCGGCTTCCCTCTGACCTGGCGCAGTGGCCCAGGCCCCACCCAACGCGGGCAGAACTGGAGGGCAGCGATGGCCTGGGTGGGTCGAACGGGCGATTGAGGGGATTGGAACTGGTATGGCTGCGCGATCGCCTGGAAGCGTTTCTCGTTCAGGTGCAGGGATCCGCCAGACTGCAACTGACCGATGGCGGCACGCTAACCGTGGGCTATGCCGGACGCACCGACTACCCCTACGTCAGCCTGGGGCGAGAGTTGATTAAGGATGGCAAGCTGCCCGAAGGACTCACGCTACCCGTGCTGCTGCGGTACTTTCAAGAAAATCCCGACGAACTTGACGAATATATTCCCCGCAACAACCGCTTTGTCTTCTTTCGAGAAACCGCAGGTGCACCCCCCATCGGCAGCCTGAATGTGCCTGTGACCGCAGAGCGCTCGATCGCCACCGACAAAACCTTGATGCCGCCGGGGGCGCTGACGTTAATCCAGACGCAAATTCCTTATCCCACTGCCGGGGGGCAACTGGTGCCCCAGGTTGTCAATCGCTACATGCTGGATCAGGACACCGGGGGCGCAATTCGAGGCCCCGGACGGGTGGATATTTTTATGGGTACAGGACCACTGGCGGGCGATCGCGCTGGACTGATCACCGACACAGGACAGCTCTTCTACCTGCTGCTCAAGCAGTAGCCACTGTGTCAGAATTGCGAAAGATGCAGTCAGATATCCGATATCCGAGAAATAAGTCAGTGGGCGTGGAAAAAGTCGAAACCCCAAAAGCTGTTTC
>JBIKWV010001090.1:0-3234 GCA_044356135.1 Elainellaceae cyanobacterium | reverse complement strand
CCATTTTAGTGATTTTGGGCAATCCACCTTATGATGGCTTTGCTGGAGTAGCAATTGATGAAGAAAGAGATTTATCAAATGCGTACCGAACCACTAAGAGAGTAGCAAAACCACAAGGGCAGGGATTGAACGAACTATATGTTCGATTCTTTCGTATGGCAGAACGACGCATTGTGGAACAAACAGGTCAAGGAGTTGTCTGCTACATTTCCAATTATTCCTGGCTTGATGGCTTATCTCATCCAGGAATGCGAGAACGGTATCTGGAAGCATTCAGTGATATTTGGATTGATTGTTTAAATGGAGATAAGTTTGCGACTGGGAAAGTAACACCAACAGGAGAGCCTGATCCAAGTATCTTTTCAACAGAATGGAATAAAGAAGGGATTCAAGTTGGAACAGCGATCACCCTTCTCCTCCGCAAAGAGAACCATCAATCTACTGATTCTGTTAAGTACCGCGATATTTGGGGTGTAACGAAGTGGCAACAGCTTGTTGAGTCTCAGGAGCAGGATGGTAAGAGTTTGTATGAAGTGGTGAAGCCTGCGATCGAGATCGGTTTACCACTCAAACCAAGAAAATTTGATACTAGTTATCCTGACTATCCACTTTTGCCGGAGCTTTTTCCTACGTTTTTCCCAGGAGTTAAAACTAGTCGTGATGATTTAGTTACAGATATTGATAAGCAGGAATTAGTAGACCGCATTGAGCAGTATTTTGATTCCTCGGTTAGTCATGAACAGATTAGCCATATTGCTCCAAGCTCAATGATGATTGAAACTAGAGCTAAAGCAGAAGCTATTAGAGATCAGTTATGTAGACGAGGTTTTATACAAGAGAATATTGTTAAGCACAGCTATAGACCTTTTGATACTCGTTGGCTGTATTGGGAACTTGAGACGAAACTTTTGGATAGGAGCCGTCCTGAATACTTTCCTCATGTTTTTAATGGCAATTTCTGGATTGTGTCTCAACAAAAGCCGAGACGAGATTGGTCAAAGCCTCAGCTAATTAGATGGTCTGGGTGCTTAGACTTGATGGATCGTGGTGCAAGTTGTATTCCCTTATATCTCAAGCCTGATGAAGGAAAACTCGATCTATTCTCAAACGATAATCGTAGGCTCGAAAATGGCTTAGAACTCAATCTTTCTGACAAAGCAGTTAATTATGTAAAAACAATCGGCACGATCTCTGATGCAGAACATCTTTTTTACCACGTTCTTGCAGTTCTCCATGCCCCTGATTATGCTTCAGAAAACGATGGAGCTTTACGCCAAGACTGGGCACGCATCCCCCTACCCGATCGCCGTGAAATCCTCATCGCCTCCGCAAACCTCGGTCGTCAAATTGCGGCTCTCCTTGATCCAGAAACCCCTGTTCCCGGTGTCACCTCTGGCAAACTGCGTCCTGAATTGAAAACTATTGCTGTTGTTTCTCGCATTGGTACTGGCAATCTTGACCCCAATACGGACTTTGCCTTAACTGCTGGCTGGGGCTATGCCGGACAAAACGGTGTGACAATGCCCGGAAAAGGGAAGGTCGTTGGTAGAGGTTATTTGGCGGAAGAGATCCCCCCTAGCCCCCCTTCAAAAGGGGGGAATGAAGCGACCGATGAAGTCTCCCTTTTTCCTCCTCAAGGGGGTAGGGGGTGTAAGGGAGATTTAGGGGGATCAACCCACGACATCTATCTGAACGGCATCGCTTATTGGAAGAACATTCCCGATCGCGTCTGGAACTACACGATTGGAGGTTATCAAGTGATCAAAAAATGGTTGAGCTATCGAGAGCAGGAGTTGTTAGGGCGATCGCTCAAGCCCGAAGAAGTTTTGGAAGTGACAAATATGGCAAGACGGATCACGGCAATTTTGCTGCTAGAGCCAGAACTAGACCTGAACTATCAAACCGTAAAACAGTCAACTTATCAATGGGCCAATCGGGAGAAGGGGCATAATAAGTAAATTTAATGGACGATTGAATAAATGAATCAGTAAATTAAATTTTCAAGCATTAGAAATTTCAGTGAAAGGAGATTAAGAACAATGCAGTCCACAGAAATCATCTTCTTAGTTGAAGAAGAACCTGAAGGCGGATATGTGGCAAGAGCGATCGGTGAATCTATTTTTACTCAAGGCGAAACGCTTACAGAATTACGTGAGATGGTGCGCAATGCCGTTCATTGCCATTTTGAGGAAGAGCAGCGCCCTAAACTGATTCGCTTACATATCGTGCGGGATGAGGTCATCGCCTCTTGAAGCTGCTGCGAGATCTAACCGAGCAAGACCTGGCAAAAGCATTGGCAGCTTTGGGGTATAAGGTCGATCGCCAAACAGGTAGTCACATGCGACTGACCACCCAGGAGAAAGGAGAACACCATGTCACGGTGCCAAACCATAGCCCTATCAAGATTGGAACATTAAACGCCATCTTGAAGGATATTGCCAACCATTTTGAGATCGATCGCGACGAATTAATCCAGAAACTTTTCTGAGCAAAAATGACTATTTTTTGCTGTAAGACTGCGATCGCTCCCCTCACAACCGGAAAACTGGACATTTACGCCCGAAAACCTCTATCCTGCCGAATAATCAAAATCTAACCCACCTACACTCAACTAACCAATCACCCCCTTTCTTAAGCTACCGTGTACACACAAGTCGTCTCGACTACGGTATTTCTTTCCGATCCCCCTAAATTCCCCTTATACCCCCTGCCCCCTTGAGGGGGAATTAAGGGGGACTTCCGAGCCACATTCCAAGAAGGTAAAGCACCATGCGCTTCCAACACCCCCCTTTTTAAGGGGGCAGGGGGGATCAAACCAGGACTCAAAAACGCAAACGACTTCGTTGATAGATGCTCTCCAGACCAATTCACTGCTCTCCTGCTAAAGTCAAACCATTTTCCAGGACATTTCCTGCCCTGCCCATAAGGGCACAAGGCCAGATTCCGTAAATGGCACTTCATCGGGAACACGCCAGGTCGTTTTGGTCAAAGTAATATGCTCGGTATTGCGGGGAAGTTGATAAAAATCGGGGCCATAGAAACTGGCGAACGCTTCCAGCTTATCAAGGGCATCAGCACTCTCAAACACTTCTGCATACAACTCCATTGCGTGCAGCGCCGAATAGCAACCCGCACAGCCACAGGAACTTTCTTTGCTATTCCTGGTATGGGGGGCGCTATCAGTGCCAAGAAAAAACTTAGGATGACCAGAGGTGGCTGCTTGCAACAGTGCCA
>JBIKWV010000053.1:0-11427 GCA_044356135.1 Elainellaceae cyanobacterium | reverse complement strand
TTCGCTTGGCGCGGCGAAGCCGCGCCAAGCGAAACCTGGGATTTTATTAAACAGCAGATCCCTAAGCTAGAAGACTCAGAGAATGAATCTGCGTCGGAGCAAAGACGATGGGCAAAAAGAAATCAAAGAAAAAAGATAACAGACTGTCAGATGCAAAGCTTCCCGCTATCGGTAGTCAGCCCATACCCGCTCAAAAGGCTGCTGACCAGGACTCAGGGAGTAACAGCCCGCTAGTGGATGGCTTAGGAGAAGTGGGAATAGCGGTAGCGACCGCCGTGCTGGGTGCGCTGGCTCAACGGGCAGTTAGTACCGCAACGCGATCACTAGCAAAATCCGATACCGCCAGCAATTTTGCAGGAAGTGTGAACAGTTCCGCGAATACAACTTCCTCAGCAATTCAGGAAATTTTACACGAATTGAAACCTGTTTTGCTGCAACTCATTGACGCGATTCGGGATGCGATTGAGAACTTTGACGCTTCCGAAGCATTGACGACTGTTAAAGGAGGGATCGAGAAGGCGAAGGACGCTGTTGAGGACACCATTCAGAACGTTTCGACTGCGGTTAAAGAGACGGCTCAGGATTCTCAAGAGAAAGTTGCTGATGCAGTAGATCAGGGCAATGCAACCCGCAACTCACTGACCCAGGTTGCAGGCGTTGCGGCTGAGGCGATCGCCAGTGTTCTTCAAGATGCAAAAACGAAGAAAGAGAGCGATCGTCCGGTAAGCCATTCAATTAACGATGACGATTAGCTGGACTTTTGACTAAATCGCGCCGATTCTCTGGAACGCTGACAGTGTCAGCATTTCAAGAGAATCGGCGCTAAAGTTAAATTTGGCATTCATTCACTATGGGCGGGCATCCTGTGCGCCCCTAACATCGGTGGGCAGGATGCCCGCCCTACAGTGCTAATGCCCTGGATTAGTACCGCTGGTGCCAGTCCTGATTATTCCTGCTGACTTCTATCGGGAGCGGGTAATTTTCCGGGCTGAACATTGAGAGCGATCGCCTGACCATTGCGATCAATTTCTAAAGGCAGGTCATTCCCAATCTGGCTGTTTTCAACGACCTGCCGCACCTGCTCAGAACGGGTCACATCCTGTCCACCAATCTTGTTGATTACGTCACCCGCTTTCACGCCAGCCTGTGCTGCGGGAGAATTGGGAACGACCTGCATCACCAGTACACCCTGGTCCTTCTGCACCTTGAAAGGAGCACTGGGGTCGTTATTGATGTTTTCCTTCAAGTCCGGAGACAGGTCAGCCATTTGCACGCCGAGGTAGGGGTGGTCTACCTTCCCGGTAGCAATTAGCTGGTCTGCAATTCGCTTGGCACTGTTGATGGGAATGGCAAAGCCCAGCCCCTGGGCACCACCAATAATTGCGGTGTTCATACCGACCACTTCGCCGCGCTCGTTCAACAGCGGCCCCCCAGAGTTACCGGGGTTAATAGCAGCATCGGTCTGAATAAAACTGACGCGCTGGTCGGGAATGCGCACCTGGGCACTGCTGCGTCCGGTGGCACTAATGATGCCAGCGGTAACGGTGTTATCCAACCCCAGAGGGTTGCCAATCGCGATCGCCCATTCTCCTGGCTCGAGTTGGTCGGAATTGCCCAGTGGAACCGTGGGCAGATTGTTCGCTTCGATTTTGATCACCGCCACATCGGTCGCTGCATCTGCACCCATTACCTGACCCTGGTAGCTGCGACCATCCTTCAGCGTCACGCGCACCTGGTCGGCTCCTTCCACGACATGGGCATTGGTCAGAATCAGACCGTTGGCTTCTACGATAAATCCTGAACCAGAACCTCGCCGCTGTTCAGAAGGCATGCGCCCACCATTGCGGCCAAAGAACTGATTGAAGAAGGGATCGTTCAATCCTTCCGGTAGTCTTGATTGAACGGTGCGCGATGAGTCGATTCTGACAACCGCTGGCCCAACCCGTTCAGCAGCAGCAGCGATAAAATTGTTGTTGCCCGCCGCAAAAATGGAGCGACTGGGGGTGAAAGAACCACCCGAATTATTGGGAGTACCTGGAATAGTGGGCAACTGGCTGACCGAAGACTGGGGTTGTAGCGCGAGACTTTGGGAGGCCAGCAGGCGATCGCCGACGAAAACGCCCCCCGCTCCCATTAAGGCCACTGCCAGATAAGTGAGCGGCTGACGCACAGAAAACCCACGGCGTTGTACGGAATGATCTTGAACGTTAGTCACGGTAGGGGATGTGTCCTTTTATAGAGTTTGTGATTGATAAGTCGGTAGGAGCGATTCAGCTTTCAACCCCGGAAGCTGTTCTGCCTGATGCGAGGGCGGAGCAGCTTTTGGGGTTTCGACTTTTTCCACGCCCACCAACTTAATTCAGATATTCCTAAGCTAAATAGGGGTTGTGACAGTGGGGTGACACTTGCGTCACGGGCCTGTGAACCTTTGATTACAATCTTGTTGGCATTTTGTCATCCGAAATTCATGCGCTTACCATAGTGACGACAAACTCGACTGATAACTTAATTATCACAGGTGAATGAATGCTAAGAGGGAGGAGACAGACTCGTCTGCGACACGCAGTGAAATGAGCTGGTTTCTCCCTCTTTTCTTTGTCCTTGACTTTTGACTAAATTGCGCCGATTTTTTCTGAAACGCTGACTGCGTCAGCGTTTCAGAAAAAATCGGCGCTAAAACCAAATATGCCTCGAAATGCCCTCGCAGAGGGGATTTCGAGGCATTGTAGAAAAAATAGTCGAAACTCCAGGGTGTCAAGGTTATTCATAAATCCGACCCCGCCATTTCTTCGGGGTTCGAATCGAAGAAAGGAAAATTCGCAGCACCGCCAGCGGATCAGCCAGAGGGGAGAACCAGAAAGACCAGGAAGCACCCGATTGAGCATAGGATGACTGGATCGCCAGCAGCAGCGCAAATCGAATCACCAGCAGGAATACGTTCAGGATCAGAGCCACCTGTACCGGAAGCGAGGCGTTTTTTGTGAAGAACAACCAGGCCAGAAGGGGAGTGGCGATCGCCGGAATTCCCTGTACCGCCGTCAGAAAACCCAAATCGCCCCATTTCTGTGCTGGAGAGCAGGCGTCTTTCAGGTCGAGCGATCGCCCCCACTCCGTCCAGGTTTCGGCTATGCCCTCGTACATTCGCACTTTTAGCAGATTGGCTCCATCCAGGAAGGCCACCTTTGCTCCGGCGGCGGCGGCATTCCGGGCCAGGGTGACATCGTCACAGAAGGAACTGCGGGCGCTGGTATAACCATTGAGCTGGGTGAGGAGCGATCGCCGCACCAGGAAACACTGGCCATTGGCCATGACGCGCTCTGCCCCATCGGCTCCCGATCCGGCAGGCCCAAACCGATACAGTAGCGTAACCAGTAGCGCTGGCTGGAGCCACCATTCTCCGATATCCTTCAGCACAAACTGGGGCGCAAGGGAAACCAGATCATAGCCCTTCTGTTCAGCAACCGAGATTAAACTGGCGATCAGACCCGGTTGGGGACGGGTATCTGCATCAATGCCCAGTACCCACTGACTCCCCTCCGACGTATTCAGAAATCCTGTGTGCAAAGCCCAGGGACGGCCCACCCAGCCAGACGGCAGAGGGTCATCAGTGACCACGCGAAATCGTGGATCCCGTTCCGCAGTCCTCTTTACCAGTTCAGGGGTGCCGTCCTGGGATCGGCTATCTACCACCACAACTTCCCGCAGTTCATAGCTCTGGCGGCTCAATCCATCCAGACAAGGTTGCAGTCGATGGACTTCATTCAGCGTTGGTACAACCACACTGACCGAACCCAACTGATCACCGATTGGTGCTTTGGGTTCGAGGGGGGCTAATCGTCCAGGACCGCGCAGCAGCCGGGACAGGAGAATCGCAGCAGCAGGAAGCTGAACCACCACCAGCAGCAAGGCCAGCACAGCAACCGATAGGTCAGCAGTTAACACAGGGGATTCGGTCAAAACGGTCAAAGCTCCGCAACGGATTCCTACTTTGCACTCACTCCGACTGGAGAGCCTGCCACTTTTGACTTGAGACTGTCTACTTTTTCAGTTGCAGACTCAATCACTGAGGATGACCCGATCGCATTCGCCTTACACACCTGCCAGAGGGCGATCGCAGGCACTACACCCAGCAGCACGCTAATTCCCGTTGGAATCAAGAACCGGGAGTCAAGCTGCGCGACGGTAATGGCAGCGCCAAATGCAAAGTTTGCCAGGTAAATCGCCAGGGGGGTCAGAAGCTGCGATCGCGTCAGCTTGACCTCTACATCGCGCCAAAAAAGAGAGGCAACGGACATAAAAACGGCACCTGTGGCCAACCAGCCCGAAAGATTGCGGTAGGGCATGCCGAAGAACTGTCCGGGGTCTTGAAACTCCCAGAAGGGGTAGGGCGTCTGGCTCATGGCGGGATCCAGCACAAAGTCCCAGGCGGTGAGAAGCAGGGCACCCATAGCGATCGCCCCCAGGTGCTTCAACCAGCCTTTTGCACCCAGAACCTGCAAACCTGCATGAGCCAGCAGAAAGGTTGACACACCGACATAGAACCAGGACAAGGGAATGGTGAAGGGAACCAGTCCTGCAATCTTGTAACCCAGACCGCTCAGATAGCGATAGTGGCCGAAGGGGAACCCGGTGCTGGTACCCAACAGTTCGCTACACAGGGAGAGGCCAACGGCAGGCACCATAAACGCCAGCAGGGTTCTCAAACCTAATGTCCGATAGACAAACAAACCAGCCGTCAGGGCACCCAACAGGATGTAGACGACCCCACCGCCTGCCATACTCCAGCCGAATGCCTTCAGACCAAAGGGCGGCAATGCTCCAATAAAATGCGGGTTGGGCAACACCAGCAGCAATCCTGCCAGCCCAAACACCAGTGACAGAATGTGCCCCGATAGGCAGAATCGCTCAATGTTGACCAGTTGCTTCATGATAGACTCCGCAAGCGAAAAACCCCTGGCGCGGGAAAGATTGTGGTTTACAAATTGTAATGAAACCAGGTGACAGAATCCTAGCGCAGAACCGGGCTGTTGTAAATTTCCTCAATCAGGCGCATGACATCTTCTTCTATAGCCCAAAATTTCAAATTCTGTATCGTCACCCTGGCATACGCCTTTGGACTGATTTTGAGATGGACTAAACAGACTCGAATTTTCCGAACTCCGAAGTCCAAATGGTGGAACCCCTGCATGGGAAACTCCACCCCCCTTCTCACCAGCATGAAAACCACTGTAGACGAGATTAATCTTGCACCTCAAAAAGCTGTTTCGCCCTTCGACTTCGCTCAGGGCGGAACAGCTTTTCGGGGTGTGACTTTATTCCAGACCCACTGACTTACTGGAGTTTTGACTATTTTTCCTACAATGCCGCGAAACGCTCTCTACGAGAGCGTTTCGCGGCATATTTGGTTTGAATGCCGATTTTTCCTGAAAAGCTGATGTGGTCAGCTTTTCAGGAAAAATCGGCGCAATTGAGTCAAAAGTCCAGGACTTAAAAGCGGCCACAGTTCTATAGACTGGCAAGTGAAGCGTTTATCAAATCAGGAAACTGTAGTGGTTGCAGGCAGTATTGCAGTAGGGTTGGGGGCGATCGCCCTGCTCGTGGGGGCTGGAGTGGCGATCGCCGAATATCAGTACCGTCGTCGTCCCGGCAATGCCCTGGAGTTGACGCCGGGAGATTGGAATCTGGAGGTGTACGAACCCCAGCACGTCCAACTGGTGGGGGAACTGGAATTCCAAAATCGCACCAAACGCCTGGAAATCTTCGTTCCAGAAGCCACCGCTGAGGCCACCCTGCTGTCAAAGGGGTCGCTCAAGACTTTGAAATGCGAGATCCAGGTGACGCCCAAGCACGCCGATGCCCCTGCCCGTCCTGACGGCTACTGGTTCGGCTACATCATCAAAAGCGGAAAAACGACTCGCATGGAGGTGACGCTGGAAATCACCGGGGACAATCTAGAAGCGCTCCAGGCGGCCTGGATCCGCGTTCATTACGTCACCTACGGTCCCCAGGGGCGGATTCCTAAAACGCGCCATGTCGTTGTTCCTCTGCGTTTCCCATCCGCCGATGCCCCTCAACGCTGGCGGCCAACGCCGAGGGCCGACATTCTGCCGATTCGCACCCACCTGCTGACCCACCTCGATACCCCCATCAG
Source organism: Elainellaceae cyanobacterium (assembly GCA_044356135.1). Lineage (GTDB taxonomy): Bacteria > Cyanobacteriota > Cyanobacteriia > Elainellales > Elainellaceae > CAZVXA01. Next base: position 5,276 of record JBIKWV010000053.1, on the reverse strand, counting down.
CGTTGTCAAGCGTTATGTCCTGCCCCATGCTCAGCCGGGGGATATCGTCACGATTGGAGAATCCCCAATTGCTATCATGCAGGATCGTTTCCGGCACCCCACTGACATCAAGCCGGGCTGGGTCGCCAAACGCATCTGCTATTACTTTCTGCCCACCTCCAGCCTCGCCACCGCCTGTGGGATGCAGAGTCTTGTGGATATCAGCGGTTCCTGGCGAGTCCTGGGGGCGTTTCTGGTAGGGGCAGTGGCGAAAAAGTTTCTGGGTAAACCGGGGGTTTTCTACCAGCTTGCAGGCGAACAGGCACGGCTGATTGATGACGTGACTGGCACGCTGCCCCCCTACGACCAGTTCATCGTCCTGGGGCCAGCAGATCCCCAGCAGGTGGTGGACCAGATCAAGCAGGAAACGGGAATTTCAGCGGCGATCGTGGATGTCAATGATCTGCGTAAAGTTAAAGTACTGGCGGCCAGTCCCGATATCTCACTGCCACTGCTGGAGGATGCGCTAATTACTAACCCGGCAGGCAATGCAGACGAGCAAACGCCAATTGTGTTAATTCGTCCAACCGGGAGTTAGACTTTGGCGGATTTTGAGATTGTTCAGCTCAGTGCAACTGAGGCGCAGGAGCGATCGCCCGAACTGGCCGAAATTCTGATAGACGCGGTTCACAGTGGTGCCTCTGTCAGTTTCATGCTGCCATTTGCCGAGCCGGAGGCAATCGCCTTCTGGCAGAAAATTTTTCCCCGCATCGCCAGTGGCGATATTCTGCTGCTGGTCGCCCTCCTGGGCGGGCAGGCCGTTGGTACCGTTCAGCTCCACCTGGTCACACCCCCGAATCAGGATCACCGGGCGGATGTTGCGAAGCTGCTGGTGCACCGCCGCGCTCACCGTCGAGGAATGGCCAGAGCGTTGATGCTGCGGCTGGAGCAGGAGGCAATTCAGAGGGGGCGATCGCTCCTTACTCTAGATACTATGACAGACAGCGCTGCCGAACAGCTTTATCTGTCGCTGGGCTTCACTCGATTCGGTGTCATTCCCGATTACGCTCGCTGGCCAGATGGCCCTATGGGCGACACGTCATTCTTTTTCAAGAACTTGAGTCGCTAACTCTCTGGAGTTTTGACTATTTTTTCTACGATGCCACGAAACGCTCTCTGAGAGAGCGTTTCGTGGCATATTTTATTTTAGCACCGATTTCGCCTGAAACCCTTACGGAGTCAGGGTTTCAGGCGAAATCGGTGCAATTTAGTCAAAAGTCCAGTAACTCTGCGGCTCAAAGTGGAATCTTGTTGCTCAAACGAGAATCGGATGTAGCATAAAAGAAGTACCTTGGGCAACCCTGCCTTATGACCTCAACGCTGCCTGAAACTGAATCGATTAACATCCGCCTCTGTCAACACCGTGACCTGGAGGTGATAGAACGGCTCGTCACCCAGGCTTCGGAACTGGAGGGGTTGAACGGCAGTGAGGAGGCAGGTCGCCAGTTTGAGCAGATGCGGCGGTGGTATGGCCTGCTCAAGGGACTGAGCCTGTTTCCCAATCCCTACAGGCATTTGCTCTCGACCTACGTGGCCGAGCAAGACAGCAAAATTCGCGGCATGATTCAGGTGTCCCCATTCAACCGGACGCGCAGCACCTGGCGGGTGGATCAGCTGATTGTGGATGCGCCACAAGTTGGGGATGTGAACCAGCCACTGCCCGCAGATATCGGTTCCCAATTGCTGCGCTACTGCCTGCAAACCCTTTGGGAGGCGCGCACCTGGCTGATCGAAGTGAACGTTAACAGTAAGGCGGTAATCGCCCTCTGCCGCCAAAACGGATTTCAGCCGCTGGCCCACATGACCTACTGGGCGATCGCCCCAGAACAGCTTCAGGCCCTGGCCAACCGTGAACCCGACCTGCCCAACCTGCTGCCTGTTAGTAACGCCGATGCCGGACTGCTGCATCAGCTCGATACGATGGCTGTCCCACCGCTGGTGCGTCAGGTTTATGACCGACATGTGGTGGATTTCAAGACGGGCATGTTTGACGGTCTTACGGGTGGCTTTAAGCGCTGGCTGGATCACACCGAGAGCATCAAAGGCTATGTGTTTGAACCGCAGCGCAAAGCGGCGATCGGCTATTTCGAGGTGAAGTTGTGCCGTAATGCCAGCCAGCCCCACACCGCAGAACTTACCGTTCACCCGGCCTACACCTGGCTTTATCCAGAGCTACTCTCCCAGATGGCGCGAGTGACACAGGCTTTTCCTGAGCAGCCGCTCTACCTCACCTCTGCGGACTACCACGCCGAACGTGAGGAGTACCTGCAACAGGTCGGCGCAACCCGCACGGAACATACCCTCCTCCTCTCTCGCTCTGTCTGGCACAAACTGCGCGAAGCAAAACCACTGGAAGGGCTGCAGCTTGCTGAGGTGCTACAAAACCTCCAGGCAGCTCGTAAGCCTGTTCCCAGCCGATTCTCCTTATTTGATTCAATTCGTCACCTGCCCCACCATCCCAAACGGTGGAGAACTCCCTCGTCGGGTAATGGGGAAGGATAAACTGACGACCAGGTACCTGTATACGGTGACTGCCGCGACGTAGCAACCACCTTTTTGTACAGTTTTAGCAACACACCGAACCCACGTTAAGAAAGTCCGATCGTCTCTCGCAAATTTCCTTCACAAATGCTACTGTCACCGTAGTTCCCGCTTCAGCAGTGCGATTGCTGCCTGAGGGGGTTGATTCATGCTTGTGAGGAGAACCAATGCGCGTATTGCTCCTGTATCCGCTGTTTCCAAAGAGCTTCTGGTCGTTTGAGAAAGCACTTGAGCTGGTGGGCAAAAAGGCGTTGCTGCCACCTCTCGGATTAATTACTGTGGCCGCGATTTTGCCACAGGAGTGGGAATTTCGACTGGTCGATCGGAATGTGCGGGAGGTGACCGAGGAGGAGTGGAGTTGGGCAGAACTGGTCATTCTCTCTGGCATGATCGTTCAGAAAGCTGACATGCTGGCGCAGATTCGGGAGGCCAAGCGGCGGGGCAAACTGGTGGCCGTGGGTGGCCCCTACGTCACTTCGGTGCCCCAGCCAGCCCAGGATGCTGGAGCAGACTTTCTGGTGCTGGATGAAGGCGAAATTACCCTGCCGATGCTGGTAGAGGCGCTGGAGCGGGGCGATCGCCACGGCATCATCCGTGCTAACGGAGAAAAGCCGGATGTCACCATCACCCCGATTCCCCGGTTCGACCTGCTGGAAATGCAGTTTTACGACAATATGCCCGTCCAGTTCTCTCGCGGCTGCCCGTTCCAGTGTGAGTTCTGTGACATCATTGTGCTCTACGGACGCAAGCCGCGCACCAAAGCGCCCCAGCAACTGCTGGCAGAACTGGAGCAGTTGTATCAGTTGGGCTGGCACCGGACTATCTTCCTGGTGGATGACAACTTTATTGGCAACAAGCGCAACGTGAAGCTGCTACTGAAGGAGTTGAAGCCCTGGATGGCAGAGCACGGTTACCCGTTCCACTTCAGCACCGAGGCATCGGTAGATCTGGCCAACGATCCAGAGCTGATGCAGATGATGGTAGATTGCAACTTCAACGGTGTTTTCCTGGGAATTGAGACGCCCGACGAGGAAAGCCTGACCCTGACCCAGAAGTATCAGAACACGCGGGATTCTCTGGCGGATGCCGTTGGTCGGATTAATGAAGCGGGTCTGAAGGTGATGGCCGGGTTCATCATCGGGTTTGATGGTGAAAAGAAGGGAGCGGGCGATCGCATTGTTCGATTTGTTGAACAGACCAACATCCCCATTGCCTTTTTCAGTATGCTCCAGGCGCTACCCGACACTGCCCTCTGGCACCGACTGGAAAAGGAGGGACGACTGCGGGGAGACGCCAATATTAACCAGACGACCCTGATGAACTTCATCCCCACCCGTCCTCTGGAGGAGATCACCCGCGAATTTATCGACGGCTTCTGGCGACTGTACGACCCGATGGCCTACCTTAACCGCACCTACCGTCACTTCCTGAAAATGGGTACCCCCGACCACAAAGCAAAACTGCGCAGGGTGAGCTGGATCGCTGTGCGGGCGCTGCTCATCGTTTTCTGGCGGCAGGGTGTGGTTCGTAAGACCCGCTGGCAGTTCTGGATTAACCTGTTTGGCATCCTCCGCCATAATCCCCGCGTGTGGGAGCATTACCTGTCCATTTGTGCGCTGGGTGAGCACTTCCTGGACTATCGGGAGATTGTGCGGGATCAGATTGAGGCTCAATTAGCCGCAACCCTTGCTGCCCAGGCCGAGGCTCGACCGAGGGAATCGGCAGCAGCTTAGCAACCGGGGGAGCAATCGCTCCCTTAGATCTGCCCGTGGGGAACAGTGGGTATCGAGAATTTCACCCTAAAATAGGAATCACTCTACCCGCAGTTCCCTGTTGGGAAGACTGTGTGATTTTCCCCTGACCCTGTTTTCCCATGGCGATCGAAGACCAAATCGACCTGTTTAATCTGTCGGAAGCCCCCCCTTCCTCCCCGTCTGCTGACTTTGACAAAGACCTGATTCCCACCAGTGCCAAGATTCCCATCCCATCGGGAATCTACCGTTCCATGGAGGAAATGAAGGTTCACTGCAACCAGTGTTTTCGCTGTGATCTGGGAAAAACGCGCACAAATGCTGTCATCGGTCGCGGCAATCCCCAGGCGAAGTTGATGATTATCGGTGAGGGGCCGGGGCAAAACGAGGATGAAACGGGAATTGCCTTCGTTGGGAAAGCAGGGCAATTGCTGGATAAAATTCTGGCGGCGGTGAACCTGACGGAGAACGAGGTATTTATTTGCAACGTTGTCAAGTGCCGTCCACCGGGAAACCGTGACCCGCTGCCGACAGAGGCCGAAGCCTGTAAGGGTTACCTGATGGAGCAGATCCGCATAATCAGCCCAAAGATTATTCTGCTGACGGGCAAGATTGCGATGAAGAATCTGCTGGGTATCAAAGACGGCATCACCAAAGTCCGGGGCCAGTGGGTCGAGAAAGACGGGGTATTCTACATGCCGATCTTTCACCCGGCTTATTTGCTGCGCAATCCCTCCAAGGAAAAGGGCAGTCCTAAGTGGCTGATGTGGCAGGACATTCAGGCGGTTAAAGCGAAATTGGATGAGCTGCTGGAGAATTAGGGCGTGTCATCAATTAGGTAAGCTGGGATAAGCAGTCTTTCAGCTATCTGACTCTTATGACAACCCGACGCTATGCCCTCCGCGATGACCAATGGGAACGGATCAAGGAGCTGTTACCTGGACG
>JBIKWV010000815.1:0-3237 GCA_044356135.1 Elainellaceae cyanobacterium | reverse complement strand
ATCACTCTGGGTACCACTGTCTGAATGAGCAATTTGAATATGTTCAGCCGTTAAATTTTGGGGAATCGCTGATGAGGTAGCACTCAGGGCAGGAATAAAATACAGTACGACTTGCAAAGGATCATGGCTTACCACCTCGACATAATCCAGCCCAATTTGAGTCGGGTGCTGACCGATAGCAGCACGCCGCTGATTGCGTGAGACAGGATCAAGCTGGAACTCACTCATCCGTCCAGGCTCCTTTCAAATTGAGTCACCTGGCGTTCCTGGTTACGACGCACAACATACTGCACCGTAACCCGCAGAGTTGAGTCTTCGCTGTCAACCTGGATGGCCTCAACTAGAATCAAATCCCCTAACCATTGCTGCAACGCTCCCTGCACCAGAAACTGGGTAGCAGCGGCAATTTCGTCACCATTGGGGGCAAACACCAGTTGCATCAGCCCGGTACCAAAGGTGGGGCGATTTACCCGCTCCCCTGGTATGGTGAACAGCAGTTGCTCAATCATCTGGTGAATGTGATCGTCGGGGTTGGCCTGGGCGACCCGACGGCGGTTATCAATGTGGAAGGGGTAGGCAATGTCAGTCATCTCACATCCCCTTGACTCGCACCTGGGTCATTTGAATTAGCAGCCCGGTACCCGTTGAGGTACAAACGGCCTGGGAGTCTTGCAGGAGAACGGGCACGCTGTTAGATTTGACTCTAGCTGCGGCCATGACCCACTGGGCACTGGCACAGAATGGTCCCCCTGAAGACGCTAAAGGGCAGGCAGAAACGGCATAGGTACTGGTCTGGGTCACTACTGGCTGACCACTCACCTTGACCCGTGGATTAACCGTTGTTGGTTGGGCTGAACCACCATGCATACAGGTCGTCATGGCCCCTACATGAAGCAAATATCCGGGCATCAGGTCACCTCCAGGGCACCGTTGTTGACGGTGACATTGACATTCGCCAGCTTGACCGAAGCCCCTGCATGTTCCAGGTCGAGGCTGGCCTGGGAAAGTTTGATGGCCGCTGGGGGGATGGTCAACTCCAGACCGGAAGGGGCCAGCTTGACTGAAGCAGGCTGGAGTTCAATCTCTACCCCCTGGGGAGCCAGCTTTAGGCTAGCCGGATTGCAGGTGATGGAAATTCCTTTTGAATCCAGTACCAGTTTGATCGGCACCTGTACGGCTGGGGGCAAAATTTCAACCGTTAAGCCCCCCTTCCCTGGAGTATCCTCAAAGGTCAGGGTCATCGAGTCGGTTTTGAACACCTTGGTGGACGGAGGCCCCGGAGGCGCTACGGGGAGTTCGCCCTTGGCCCAGAAGCAGCCCGTCCAAATGGGGTAATCGGGATCGCCTCCTTCAAATTCAACCCAAATATTGGTGCCGACATTGGGCATTGCATAAAACCCTGTTTTCTTTCCGGCATAGGGGACTGAAGGCATAGCCCAACTCAATCTACCACTGCCCAGGACGCTGGGCACCGCCACTTGCAGTCGTCCCAGGTAAAGCGGGTCCACATTGGAGGCCACTTTGCCGCGATACTTACCAAAAAACTGTCTCATGGCACCACCACCGGTGTTGTTGTACCGACCCCCTCACGGGTGAGGGTGAAGCTTTGTTTGTATTCCCCCAACCGCAGTCGGTGGGTAACGCTCTTGACGTAATAGAGGCCGTCGTAGGTGCTGCCCACTCCGCGCAAACCCACCAGCCCCCGCGCTTTGAGAACGCCGTTGTAGCGCACCGCATCCAGTTCTCCGGTGGCTTCTACCACCTGATCCATCGAGGCATCGGTGACACCCTGGGCGCGGGAAAGCATCTGGGCATAGGTTAACCCTCCGGTCTTTTTAGGGAGCACTTTGCGGGCTTTAGCCGTTTTCAGCATGGCCGATTGGGTGGCCAGGGGTAGCCGCAGACTGGAGAAGGTTTGGATGGGCAGACTGCGCCCGGTAAGGCTATCTTCTCCATCGCCAGAAACGAAGGTGGGGGTAAGCGCACGGTGCTGCAAGTTGATGGAGTTGACGTTGGTGGCCGTACCCAGATTGACAGAGAGCGCTCGCTGGGGAATGCCTGCTCGCTTGGGTGGCCCCCAGTAGGCGGTGTTGGTGCCGGGAACAGGCCCAGGAGAAATGTAAAACACGTAGCCATAGCGCTCCGCCAGTTCTTCCAGGTAGTCGAGGTCGGTGCCCCACTGCACGGGCACCCGCTCCACCGGGTTGGGTACATCCACCGTAGGCGGGGGAATCACCGTAGGGATCAGCCCGTACTGGGCGTAGGTGGCGAGGATTTTAGGGACGATCGCGATATCCGGCTGGGCGGGGTGGGCCACAATCTTTTCTTCCATGTCGAGCATGAGGCTGACATCTTCGCCTGTGACCGTCAGCAGGCCCGACTTGTCGGCAGAAGGGGAAAGCTGCTGGTGGGTAATGATGCCATCCATCAACACATGGGGTATGGCATTGACCGTGACCACCACAATCACCCGGTTGAAGGGCCGCAGCAAGGGCAGCTTGAGGATGGGATAGTCGGCCATAAACAGCCCGCTGCGATCGGCCTTAAACGAAAGCTGAAAGCCCGATCGCCCCTCATCGGTCTGGGTAATTTCGATGCTTTCTAAGGAGCGAATGATGTTGGGTGGAGCCGGAAGCGGCACCGTTGGTCCCATCCATACTGCAAGACGAATGCCCTGGAAAAACATAGCACCCCCCCTAAAACTGCCCCTGAGCAATGCGCAGGGTGCGGCCAATTTCAGCGGTTAAGTCAAAGGGGTTCATGGCGTTGTTGGCGTCACAGAGTTGCCAGTATTGTTCGGGATCGCCCAGGAGGTTGGCGGCGAGGGTGTCGAGGCGATCGCCCTCTTTCACCTGCATCTCCAGCGCGATGGACAGGGTTTCCGCTTGGGGCAAAAATCGCCGACGCTTGTAAGAAAGATGCCGCCCATCAGGCGTGATCAGGGTAGCCGTGTCTAGCTCGTAATATCGACTGGTGTGATCAAACATAGACCCCCTTTCTTGGGAACAAAATTACTGTAGGGTGACGGTACCCACCATTCTTATTTCAGCAAGATAAAGGTGTATTAAAAGAAGATATAAGCCCGTAATTAGTGGAGCAGCAGTATCTAAAAAAATCAGGTTTTATATCAGGATTAACCTTGTTTTAGATAACCTAATTTCAGTCTTGTCTTTAATCAAAAACTCTAATTCTCATTAGAATACCTCCAACAGAAAACATGAGGCAAAATCATCCTAA
>JBIKWV010000813.1:0-3239 GCA_044356135.1 Elainellaceae cyanobacterium | reverse complement strand
GCCCGCCCGATGTTCAGGGCGGGCAAGATGCCCACCCCACGGTCAATCTCTGTACTCTACTATTGCACTATTCTGGCTGTATCGAACCAGTCGAACCAGTGGAATGCGTTACGCTACCGCCTAACGCATTGTTCAGATGCGGCTAATGCGGGATTATCGGGAGTGTGATCTTAGGACATGACGACTTCAGCACCACAACTCCCGACGCTCGTGGAGTTTCTGCAGCTTCCCTATATCGAGGACTCTCCAGCCTGGGAATTTGTGCAGGGACAGGCGATTCAGAAGCCGATGCCCGGAGGTAAGCGCAGCCGTCTTCAGTCGCGGATTGCGGGTCGCATCAACGGTGCGGGTTCTGACTTCGAAGCTTTTCCCGCATTGCGCTGCACCTTTAGCGGTAGATCTATTGTGCCGGACGTTGTAGTGCTCTCCAGTGAGAAAGTTCCTGTTGACGAGGAGGGTGAGATCGCAACCAGCGGCATTGAAATCGCCCCTGACTGGGTGATTGAGATCCTGTCGCCGAAACAGAGCCAAATGAATGTCACCCGAAAGATTCTACATAGCCTCCGTCACGGTACACAGCTCGGCTGGTTAATTGATCCAGAAGACCGGGTTGTGCTGGTTTTTCGTCCCGATACATTGCCTGAAGAACAGACAGGGGATGTTGTTCTCCCTGTGTTGTCCAGTCTCAACTTGAGCATCACTGTAGCGCAGGTATTTGACTGGCTTAAGGTTGGGAACGCTGGATAAAAAACGATGGAGCGATTGGGCAGCAAAGTTAAATCAAGCGTTGTGGTGGTCGAAAAGGGGAAGGGGCGATCGCGTCTGGATCACCTCGCCACCGAAGAGCCACTGGAAATCCGCCTGACCGCTCCCCAACGCACGATCGCCATCACCATGCGCACGCCTGGAGCTGACTTTGAGCTGGTGGCAGGCTTCCTGTATAACGAAGGCCTTATTTCAAATCGAACGGATCTTTTACGGCTGAGCTATTGTGTTGATCCAGATATCGATGGAAGCCAGCGGTATAACATCGTGAACGTTGAATTAAATGGTTCTGTCGATCCTGATTTGCGATCGCTCGAACGCCATTTCTACACCACGAGTGCCTGCGGTGTTTGCGGTAAAGCCAACCTGGAAGCGCTGAAAATAAAGGGCTGTGAGGTGATGGATAGCTCGTTTAAAGTTCCTGCCTCTGTGATTTATGACCTGCCGGAGAAGCTGCGATCGCACCAGGGTATTTTCACCGCTACGGGTGGTCTCCACGCCGCAGCACTGTTTGATGGTGAAGGTAATCTGCTTGCGGTGCAGGAGGATGTGGGACGACACAATGCGCTGGATAAATTGGTGGGTAGCGCATTCCTGGCGGGGACGTTGCAGTGGCGCGATCGCATCGTCATGGTCAGTGGGCGCTCCAGCTTCGAGATTTTGCAAAAGTCTCTGAGGGCAGGGGCACCAATTGTTTGTGCAGTGTCAGCGCCCAGCAGTTTAGCAGTGTCGCTGGCGCAGGAGTTTGGGATGACGTTGATTGGGTTTGTCAGGGGCGATCGGTTCAATATTTACTCTGGTGCTGAACGGATCGACGTGACATCCTCTCCCGCTAACCCTTGCGGGTCTAGCGGGAGCTTCCCAATCTTACGATTGAAAGTTGCTGCATCATCGGCATCCCAACGGATAAGCCTCCACAGCCAGAGAACGGCAGTCCAACCGTCCTATAAGCCCGTTTCAAAATGTTGATTCCCGAATTCCAATCCCGGTCAATCACTAACCCACAATGAGGGCAGTCATGAACCCGAACAGACAGGGTTTTCTCAACCCGTTCACTACACCCCGAACAATCAATGGTGGTGCCCTTTGGGTCATCACCCACTGCCCGCTTGCCGCGTTTTACCGCTACTGCTTGTAGGATAGAGAGGAATGCGCCCCATGCGGCATCCAGAATCGACTTTGCCAATCGGGTTCTGGCAAGTCCCTTGATGTTCAAGTTCTCAAACGCTATCAGGTCGTACAGGCTGCAAAGCCAGTGTGCCACCTGATAGTGAAACTCTTTGCGCTGACGAGCAACGTGCAGATGCAATCGTGCTACCCTATTTGCCTGCTTCTGATAGTTCTTCGATCCCTTCTCCTTTCGGGACAGTTTGCGCTGCTGTCGTGCCAGTTGAGCCTGAGCGTTGCGGAAGTATTGAGGCACTTCCACCGCCTGCCCGTCCGAGGTGGTGAGGAACTTCTCAAGTCCCACATCAATCCCGACTGCACTTTTCACCGCATCAACTGCCAGAGGTTCTGGTACAGAGCCATCTTCCATCGAAAAGCTGACATACCAGCCATCAGCTTTTCTCAGAATCGTCGCTTGCTTGATCACAAATCCATCTGGGATTGGGCGATGCAGAATCACCTGCACTTCACCAATGCGGGACAGCTTCAAGACATTGCCCATCAAATGCACTCCTGCCTTTGGCTGGTTCACTCTTGGAAACGTGAAGGAGCAAATGTCACCCCGTTTCTTAAATCTGGGTCTACCTCCTCGTTTCCCGTTTTTGTCGGGAAACATCCACCGCTTCCAGGCTTTATCTAGCCGCATCAGGTTTTGCTGCTGACAGTCAGCGTAGATGCCTTTGTACTCAGGAAATAGTTCTTTCGTTTGCTTTAACTCAAATGCTTGCGTGTAGTAATCAACAGGCGTTCTCACCTCCCCAATCGGCTCTGCAACAATGCTGCATCGGTCAATTGGAGCGCGAGTGCGGTTCAGCCAATCTAGTCGTTGTCCTAATGCGTAGTTCCAGTGCCGCCGCAACAACTCTCCCCAGACCTCCATTGTGGATGCCTGGTCAGCAGTCGGTTTTAGCCTGTACTGATAGGTGAGTAACATTGTACTAGTCTAACATTGACAATATGCAGTACAAGCAAGGCTACCGCTGTGTTTACAGTCTCAACATACATCTGGTGCTGGTCACCAAGTACCGACGAAAAATAATCAACCAGTCCATCCTGAAACGCCTCAATGAAATCTTTGATTCCACCTGCCAGAAGTGGGGATGCGAACTGACCGAATTTAACGGAGAACCTGATCATGTTCACCTTCTCATCAGCTATCCGCCCGATGTCGCAATCAGTAAATTAGTTAACAACCTCAAAACGGTATCAAGTCGCTTGATTCGCAAGGAATTTGCAGAGTATGTTAACTCCATCTACAGCAAGCCCATTTTCTGGACAGGAACCTACTTCGTGGCTTCAACGGGTGG
>JBIKWV010000814.1:0-3239 GCA_044356135.1 Elainellaceae cyanobacterium | reverse complement strand
TGCTCCTTTGACTGATCCTTCAGGGACAGGAGACATTCGGTGAACAACGGATGACTTTGCAGAGGGGCGATCGCCCTTTTAGCAAATTTGGTTTTGCAAATTAGCGTTGATAAGCCGTCTGCATCACTTCCAGAGAAACGGGAGCAACACCTGCAGACATGAGGCCGATGGCGCTGGCAGCCGCAGCAGAAAGGTCGATGACCCGACCACCGCTAAAGGGGCCACGATCGTTGATCCGAACAACCACTGAACGACCTGTTTGCAAATTGGTGACCCGCACCTGGGTGCCAAAGGGCAGCGTGCGGTGGGCAGCGGTGAGGGCGTTCTGGTTGAAAATCTCACCGCTGGCGCTCATCGCTCCGTGGAAGCCGGGACCATACCAGGAAGCTAACCCCTGCAATCGGGCTGTGATAGTGCCAAAACTGATTTGCTGCGTCAGACGAGGACGATTGGAAATGTCAGCGATCGCGGGTGCATTGCCCAGCAGACGGCGCAGCCGATTTGTGGCTTGCAGCACTTCCTCGGCCCCAGCCTCAGCATTCTCCGGCAGAACAGTGTTGCTGTTCAGCTCCACTAATTCCTGCTGGCCAACTCGAATCACATAGCGCTGACGGGCGCTTTCCCAACGAGCCGTAATCGTGGTGGCATCAATGCCAGCCTGCTGAAACTGGTTAATCTGAGCGGCGATCGCAGAAGCTCTCCAGGCCGGATCAGCGCTATTTGAAGCGCCACTGGAAGACTGCTGAACTGCGTGAGAAGCAGCAGAGGGGGTAGGAAGCTTTTCTTGGGAAGTCAGAGCATGGGAAGACTGAGCAGTGCTCTGGACTTCGCGGGTCGCCTGGGATTCTGTAGTGCGACCACCGAGGAACGTAAGGACAGGAATACCACGGACATAGAGAGTGACCGCCTGCCGCCCATTCAGCGTGTGTGTGTGAATGCTGGCGATCGCGGGTCTGGAAGACTCCTGGGACTGGTATTCCCCGACTTTGGTCGCTTCGCTCGCTGGCAACCCACTGGAGGTTGCGACATCAGCGGCGGCAGCGCCGGGAAGGCTGGGAGTAGAAGATTCTGCGACAGAACCTGGGTTAATGGCGGTAGATGCAACCGCTTCGGATGAGGTTTCTGCCTGGGAAACCTTTGCCGTTGCTCCCTCGTCAGATTCTCCAGCCTGGTTGGCATGGCTGGGTGCAGCAATGCCCAGTGCGGAGACGACAAGGGTTGCGGTTGCGAAGCCGCTCCAAAGTTTTTGAAACATACACTCCATAGTGAAGAACATCAGAAAGCCGAGTTCGAACCTGATGCAAGTGACTGAGGCATGAAGCTTGGATGCTTCGGTTGCTTCTTCACTGCTGTTTCTTGAGGGGGGCATGCACTATCTGGCAATCCCGCTCAAGCCAGTTCTCATCGTGTCAGCGCCGACAGTGGGCTGGACTATTCCGCTAACTCGTACTCGTTACGCATTCACTCCGGTTGTGGAACTGTCACACAGTAGCATGAAGTTTTTTGTGTGGGGATCAGGGATCCCCCGAAACCCTCTTCAACTTCACGGAACCTTTACAATCCAAAGAAGCCCTCAAAGCTTTACCAGAAAAGGGCTTGATAGCAAAATATTGACTTCCAGGCGAGATTTTTGCTTCACGAAATCTTCATTAAAATTTAATTTTTTCTTCAGATTTTAATTGTGAACTTCACTTACAATCTATGTTCTTAAAATTTCGAGTTATTTCTTCGCGTTGCCACGTCTCTCCCTAAAGCAATCGCAACTGAGAACTATGGAAATTCTCCGCAGAATTCCGTAATTCTTCTGTATCAATTATGACTGCATCTGTCAGGGGGAGCCACTCCTCGGAGGTCAGCAGACTTTGAGCCGCTCGCAACATATCCCCCGCCAGTTCCTCCAGTTCAGGCTGGTGGCTGAGGTAGGTTTGCAGCGCATCCAGAGGAGCAAGGCTGCGATCGGCCCCCAATTCCGGCAGGCGTGGGCGGGCCAGTTGGCTAACCAGCTCTGGATGAATCGTGTAAGTATGGGCAGTATTTAAGGCGGAATGTAAAGCAGGGAGGTCTATCTGATCAATCTGGTCGGCTTGCAAATGGTAGACCAACCGCACAACGGCATTCTCAATCGAAGATTGGGCGATCGCCCCCAACAACTTCTCCTGAGGATTTTCTGTCTCTGACACATCCACCTTAATCGTGCAGAAGCGGCGGGCAGGCAGCGGGCAAAAGTCCACTTCGGCTCTCCCCTTCTGCAACTGCACCATCACATAGCCTTTCTCCTCGTTCTCTTCGCTGAAATCGACCCGCTCAATGCTGCCGGGGTAGACCACGGGAGGCGCATCACAAAGAATTTGATGGCGATGGACATGGCCCAGCGCTACATAGTCAAAGCAGGGGCGGGTAAGGAGCGGCAGTGGCACTGTAAATCCTTTACCCACTGCCAGAAAACGTTCTGCTCCAAAACTGGCGGTATCTGTCATCAGGTGCGCCAGTAGCACAGTCGGTAGCTCAGGGTTGAGGCGGCGGATTTCGCCTTCGAGAGCGACTCGTAACCGATCAATTAATCGATCGTTGACCTCTGCGAGCGATCGCCCCTCCGTTTCAGGCCGAGTTAATAGCGCAGATCGGGTCAGCCAGGGGAGCGTCACAATTTGTACGTCGCCATTCCGGGTGGTGAGACGGTGGGTCTGGAGGCGATCGCCCACCACAAATCCGGGCACCCCCAGTGTCCGGTAAATACACAAACTTGCGCCGCCTAATCCCTGAGAGTGCTGGTCATGGTTGCCGACAAGCAGCACTGTGGGAATATCTGCATCCACCAGGCGGCGAAACTGCCCCGCAAAAGCTTCCTGAATATAAGGAGGGGGGGTGGCGTCGGGAAAAGCGTCCCCGCCAAACAGAACCAGATCGACGGGTTCTGCAATGGCGCGATCGATGCAGCGGTTGAGGGTAGCAACAAAATCCTCAAGGCGAGAGTTTAATCCGGTTTCAGGGTTGATTCGTCCATGAACAAATCCGCTGCCCAAATGAATATCTGAAAGGTGAAGGATCTTCAGCATAAAACCTGTCCCTATCGCACAAAACCATAACCCACAACCTCGCTAAATGGCCGCCTCTTGGGCAACTTTTTTAGCAGTTTCCTCGATTATATAGAGCTAAGAGTAAATCATTCAGGAGGAAAGATTCGTGAATAAATTAGGGACTTGCAACGAAATAAAGTACCAGTTTTAGTTTGGCGCGGC
>JBIKWV010000812.1:0-3247 GCA_044356135.1 Elainellaceae cyanobacterium | reverse complement strand
CGCGGCTCACACCAAAACAACTGAGCTTACAGCGCTTGAAAAGCGCTGTAAGCTAGTGCAGCGAATAAATAGTTTTGCAAGAGGTGCAGGGTCACACCCCCTTGAGGGGGCAAGGGGGTGTGACCCTGCTTGGGCGATTCGCCCCCAACCCCTCTATGTTGCAAAATTGAGTACTCGCAACACTAGAATCTTGTTCGATAATTGCTGCGATGTAGGCGCAAGGGACTGTGTTGTTATGGCGAGGCCGTCGATGAGTGCAACACCGGAGGGAATTCAAATTGCTCGACAGGTGCTGATCCAGAGGGGATGGACCCAGAACTATCTGCGTGAGGTGGTGCAGTGCAGTCGTCAACCGATCACCAATTTCTTTAAGGGGGAGCCGATCGCCCAGTCTATCTTTATCCAGCTTTGCGATCGCCTTAGCCTTGATTGGCAGCTTGTTGCGGGAATTCATCAACCCATTGCTACAGGTTCTTCACCCACTTCTGTTGATCGCAATTTGCTGGTTCAACGGTTACCCGCTCAAGGTGATGTCTCTCCACCAGATACAACGGCACTGGTCCAGGAGCTGCGACAGTGGGGGTACGACACGGTCGAGGAGCGCTGCGGTACGATGCGAATTCTTGATATGTCCTATCCCATTGGCATCGAAGATATCTATACCGATGTCAATATTCTGGAGCAGATCAGCGGACGCAGACGCAAGAAACTGGAGGAACTGCTGCAAACAGTTGAAGCAGAAGAATTTGACCGATTGGGACTGGGACAGATTACAGAAGAGCGGGTGTCGGGGATGGAGGCAGTGCAGAAATACCGCCGATTGATCATCCTGGGAAAGCCGGGAGCGGGCAAGACGACCTTCCTCAAGCACCTGGCGATTCAATGCAACCAGGGAAAGTTTGAGGCCGATCGCCTCCCGGTGTTTGTCACCCTTAAGGATTTTGCAGAAGCCCCGAACCAGCCCTCTCTGCTCGATTACATCAGTCAGCGAGAATGGAGCCGCGATGCATCAGAAGCAAATGCATCTCCTTTTGCCTTTGTCTTTGAGCAAGGACAGGCTCTGATTTTGCTGGATGGATTAGACGAAGTGCGGGCCGACGACCACGATCGCATCCTGCGCGAAATCCGAGACTTTTCAGATCAATTCCGCGACAATCATTTTGTCATCACCTGCCGCATCGCTGCCTGGGAGTATACCTTTGAGAAGTTTACCGAGGTGGAGGTGGCTGACTTCGATGAGGCGCAGATTGAGGCGTTTGCAGCCAAGTGGTTCAGCCAGAAACCAATTCGGCCAGTGGAGTTTCTGCGATCGCTCAACCGAAATCCCAAAATCCACCAGTTGGCCGTCAGTCCGCTGCTGTTGACACTGCTCTGCTTATCGTTTGAAGAATCGGGGGAGTTTCCCGGCAGCCGCTCAGACCTATACAAAGAAGGCATTGATGCGCTGCTGAAAAAATGGGACGCAAAGCGGGGGATTCAGCGGGATCAGGTTTATAAAAAATTGTCACTCCAGAATAAACAGGATTTACTCAGTCATATTGCGCTGATCACCTTCAACAAGCACGACTATTTCTTTAAGCAGGCGGTTGTAGAGGAGTACATCAGCGATTACATTTCTGATCTGCCCGATGCTCAAATAGACCCAGAAGCACTACAACTGGATAGTGAGGCAGTGCTCCGCTCAATTGAAGCTCAGCACGGGTTGCTGGTGGAACGAGCAAAGGGCATTTACTCCTTCTCGCACCTTACTTTCCATGAGTACTTTACAGCACGGGAAATTGTATTCAATGCGCCGAATCTGGATCAGGCGATTTATGATCTGCTAGAACACCTCTACGAGCATCGCTGGCAAGAAATCTTTTTGCTCACCACTGAAATGCTGCGAGATGCCAGTCGATTGATCAAACCAATGAAGCAAAAGATTGACCAACTGCTGGCGGGGGAACCCAAGCTCCAGCGTTTTTTGCGGTATGTTTGCGATCGTGCCACCGCTCCAGAGTTTGCTGCTTTCAAATCACTGGCCGTCCGTGCTTTTTGCTTTGATATTGACTTTGATATCGACCCAAAACGATCGATTGCCCTCCTGGCTGATCCCTCCAGTACCATTCTGGTTTGCGCCAGCTTTTTCACTCGTACATTGAAGGATACAACGCTGCAACAGGGAATTGCGATCGCCCAGGAATATGAGACCACCGCTCCGGAGGATCTGAAAATCACATCTGCCCAAACGGCCAATCAGGCCATGTGGATTGGTATTCAAATTGCGCTGAAATCTCGAAAGATCACTGCAAAGTTACGAAAACAGTTGGAAGCCTTTACCCAGCTAGAGCATGTGATTCTGGAGGATGAAGAGGCTCTAGACCAGGTGGCAGATGATGCTCGACAGGTGGCGAAGCAGAATTTGCACCATATTGGGAATGATCAATGGCAGTTGAGCGATCACCAGTTCACTGCCGACGAAAAAGATTTGCTACGTCAGTACTATCGGGCGAATGAACTGCTGCTCCGCTGCCTCAAGAGTGAGGGATGCCGGATGAATCGGGGCGATCGCCAGCACATCGAAGAAACCCTCATGCTGCCCATCTAGTTTTATGGAACTCTACTCCGTCTACAAACCACTGAAGAAAACCATTGAAGGGTCTTTTTCCGCCGTGACCTTAACTACCTGGCAGGATGAGGTTCTGGTGCTGCCAGAGGCAGAAACCCACTATGCCTATGTCTATCAGGGATGTCCGATCTTGTCGCGCAATCAGGGGGGACAGACCTTTCCCCTCTACCCCGGCATGTATTTTTGTCTTCCCGGCGGCGGGCAGATCGGAGGAACGGGATCCTGTGGGATGGTGGTCAGCAGCCCGACCAATGCAGGGATGTTCACTATCGGTGGCCCTGTTGAACCAGAAGGACGGTTTGCCTACATCGATGGCGGCACCAATAGCGTCCTGATTGCCCCCAGCTATTTGGGCAATCCCTGCCTGAATGCACTGTACTTTCCGCCGGGGTGCGATCAGACGATGCACACCCACCCTAGTTGCCGTATCGGTATCGTCTTGGAGGGGTTTGCAGAAGCTGAAACTCCTGAGAGTACTGCTCAGATGGCTCCTGGAACGGTGTTTGTTATTCCCTCCAACAGTCTGCACAAATTTCGCACGCAGCGCCATAATATCTCATTTGTTATGTTCCACCCGGACAGCGATATTGGCTTCACTCACCGCAATAATCCGATGCTGAACCGCACGATTGTGGATGG
>JBIKWV010000811.1:0-3250 GCA_044356135.1 Elainellaceae cyanobacterium | reverse complement strand
CCAGCCCCCGTCCCCTCCCTGGAGGAGAAAACTCCTCCGGAATTGTCCAAACCGGATGATTCGCAGGCGGAGGAGCCACCCACTGCTGACGAATCCGCGAAGCAACCCGCCCCCGCAGCATTGGAAGAGCAGTTACCCCAATCGAATGAACCAGTGCTTGAGCTTAGGCAACCGACCCGAGAACCTAAACCAGATTATAGAAGCTACCTGGAGCGCTTTCGTCGTCCGGTGACAGAGCCTCCTCGGCCTGTTCCATCTGCCGAACTGATTCCTTCGCCCGTTGGGGAACCGCCGCCTGCTTCACAGTCCCCAGCAGGTAAATCGGTCGCTCCTTCCGTCACACCTGTTTCGCCTGAAGTTCCCCTCAGCAAACCGCCTGGGCGATCGCAGCCTGCGGTTTCTGCACCAATCGTTCCCTCCATACCTGTCAGACCCTCACCTGAAGTGGTCAGACCTGTTCCGCTCCCTGTCGTCACGCCGACTCCTGAGGTAGAGCAAAACCCGGAGGAGCCGCTGGAGGATCGGATTAAGCGAGCCGTCGAAGAGCGGCGGCGGGCACGGTTGGGTCAATCTGCTCCGACTCCATAAGAGCCTATCCAAAAACCGCAACTCTGGCAGGCGCGACGCGACAGCGTCGCGCCTGCCAGAGTTGCGGTTTTTGGTTGTTGGATAGTCAGAAAGTAGTGGATTTTTGACTATTTTTTCTGCAATGCCGTGAAACGCTTTCATAGAGAGCGTTTCACGGCAGATTTAATTTTAGCGTCGATTTTCCCGGCAACGCTGACGCACAGCATGCCGGGAAAGCAGCGCGATTGAGTTAAAAGTCCAGTCTCAATCCCAGGCTCCTCTGTAAAGAACCATTACGGTGTATTTCAAATCGATCATATCTCCCTACAGGACGTAAATTTGGCTGAAGTGCCGTGATACGATGCCTATCTGTAAATCTTCTTGGTGATAGGGAGACGACCTTTGACACTACGGGTTGCTGTCGTTGGATCCGGTCCGGCAGGTTCTTCCGCTGCTGAGACGTTAGCAAAAGCAGGTATCGAAACTTATTTAATTGAGCGCAAGTTAGACAATGCCAAACCCTGTGGTGGAGCTATTCCACTGTGCATGGTGGGCGAGTTTGATTTGCCACCAGAGATCATTGATCGGCGTGTGCGCAAGATGAAGATGATCTCGCCCTCCAATATTGAAGTGAATATTGGCAGCACACTGAAGAACGACGAGTATATCGGCATGTGCCGTCGGGAGGTTCTCGACAGCTTCATGCGCAACCGGGCCGCCAAACTGGGCGCAACCCTGATCAACGGCACTGTGTACGCGCTGGATCTGCCCAAAACCAGCAACGAAGCCTACACCATTCACTACGCTGACCACTCTGACGGTAGCGTTGAGGGCACTGCGAAGACCCTCCAGGTCGATGTCGTGATTGGTGCTGACGGGGCCAACTCCCGTGTGGCAAAAGCCATTGATGCGGGTGATTACAACTATGCGATCGCTTTCCAGGAGCGGATTCGTCTGCCCCAGGACAAGATGGCCTATTACCATGAACTGGCCGAGATGTACGTCGGTGACGATGTGTCTCCCGACTTCTACGCCTGGGTATTCCCCAAGTACGACCACGTTGCCGTGGGTACGGGAACGATGAAGATCAACAAGGCCAGGATCAAAGAGCTGCAAGCGGGTATCCGCAAGCGGGCAGCGGTCAAGCTGGAAGGCGGCGAAATCATCAAGGTGGAAGCTCACCCGATTCCTGAGCATCCCCGTCCCCGTCGCGTGGTGGGCCGCGTGGCGCTGGTGGGTGATGCCGCCGGGTACGTCACCAAGTCCTCCGGTGAAGGCATTTACTTCGCTGCGAAGTCAGGCCGCATGTGCGCCGAGGCGATTGTGGAGCTGTCCAACAAGGGCCAGCGCATGATTACCGAGGACGATCTGAAGGTCTACATTAAGCGCTGGGATCGCACTTATGGTGCCACCTACCTGGTACTGGACATCCTCCAGCGGGTGTTCTACCGTTCGGATGCCACTCGCGAAGCGTTTGTGGAAATGTGTGCCGACATGGACGTGCAAAAGTTGACCTTTGACAGCTACCTGTACAAGACCGTGGTGCCTGCCAATCCGCTGACCCAGCTGAAGATTACCGCCAAGACGATCGGTAGTCTGCTGCGGGGGAATGCGCTGGCTCCCTAGGAATCTATCTGAAGGCCCAAATTCAGGCAGGGGCGATGCTACAGCGTCACCCCTGCCTGAATTTTGGTTTTCGGCTGTCAGATGACGGAAATCAGAAGGGGGACAAAGTATGGAAATCGGTGTGTTGAGAGCATTGTCCGCGTGGCGATCGCACCTCCCCTTCCGCTCTCCGCCCCCGCTACAAAAACCGTTTGTCTCGCGGCTGTGTACAGAGGCAGAGCTGCGATCGCCCAGCTTTCTGCAATGGCTGACTCTGCTTCAAAAGAACAAGGTGGATGAGGCGGGTAACCCGGTTCAACTGCACCGCAAATTTTGGGAATGGTGTTTCATCTGTGAGATGCTCCAGGCCAGCGGCATGTTGATGCCGGGAAAGCGGGGATTGGGATTTGCAGTGGGGCGAGAACCGCTGGCGTCCTGTTTTGCGGGGCGGGGCTGTGAGATTGTGGCAACTGACCTGGATGAAGCGCAGGCACAGGAAAGCGGCTGGCTGGATACGATGCAGCACGCCCGTCAACTCATGCATCTGTACAAGCCGGATCTGTGTGACGCGAATCTGTTTCAACAGCGGGTGAGTTTTCGTCCGGTAGACATGAACGAGATTCCACCTGACCTGAGGGACTTTGATTTTGTCTGGTCATCCTGTGCCTTTGAGCATCTGGGGTCTATCGAGAAGGGACAGACCTTCATTTACCGCATGATGGATTGTCTGAAGCCGGGTGGGATTGCAGTCCACACCACTGAGTTCAATCTTTCATCCAACAGGGAAACCATGACTGAGGGGCCGACCGTCCTGTTTCGTCGGCGCGATATCAACCAGATGGTAAAACATCTGCGCCAGGAAGGGCATCAAATTTGGGTGGACTACCGCCCGGGGGATCAGCCTGCGGATCAGTTTATCGATCTCCCTCCGTACCAGTTCTCGCCGCATTTGAAGCTCCAGTTCTTTCAATACGTCGTGACATCGCTGGGGCTGGTGATTGTGAAGGCTCAGTAACCCAAATTTTGAGGAGCGTAACGCTACAGCGTTACGCTCCTCAAAATTTGGAGAGGCACTTAG
>JBIKWV010000809.1:0-3254 GCA_044356135.1 Elainellaceae cyanobacterium | reverse complement strand
CGGCGATTGGGCTGATCGTCATCCACAATGTTGATGGTTTGGGCGATCGCTGCCTCAGAATCAATGGCTTTAACAATTGCCTCAGCGCAGTTCTCCACGTAGGCCAGGGGCATCGAGCCATTTGGTGCAACACACAGCAGGCGATTGCCCAAACTCATGCCGAGCAAAGCGTGCCAGAGATCCTCACGACCATAGATAATGCCGGGACGCAGTAATGTGACTTGTGCATTGTGCTCCTGCTCAAACTCGCGGATCATTTGCTCCTGAATCACTTTGGTTTGAGCATACTCATCGCGGTTCGCAGGCGTGTGCTCGATCAGCGACGTTTCATCCAGAAGTGCGCCTAGCCTCAAATCCAGATAGTTGTACATGGAAAAGGTACTGGTGACAATCAGCCGCAGTACGTTGGACTGCACCATTGCCTCCAGCAAATTTTCTGTTGAGATAACGGTTCCCGCAAACTGGGTATAGAAGTCCCCACTTTTTGCAGCGGCAAGATGCACTACTGCATCAACTCCCGTAACTGCTTCCAAAATGCCGCGCTTTTGACGCAGATCGAGGCGCACTAGCTCGACATCTGGATGATGTGCCCAAGCGAGTCGCGCTTCGTTTGTGGTGGGCCGCACAATGGCTCGGACACGATGCCCCTGCCGCAGTGCTTCTGCCACAACATAGCGTCCCAGGAAGCCTGATGCCCCGGTAATCAAGAGTTTCATATCCAATTTGCCTCCGATACTAAAGCGTCAATTAGACGGTTGGTACGCTCCATATCTTCAAAGGAGATCGGAAGTGGAGCATTGGTCTTCACCGCTTGGTAAGTCTGATCCAGCAAACGATGCATTCCCTCATACACTGTGCGTTGCATGACCTTATTGCGGAAATTTTTGGCACTGGCAGTCATGAAATCGTACCCGTTGACAAAGTGATTAATGATAGGCGACAGCACTTTGCCTCCCGCACGGGGAACGACGCAACGGAGATGAGGCTGAAACAAATTGGTGGAAGCGTAGCCCTCAGAGCCTCGAATTAGAATGGTGAAAGTGTCTGGGCGAGCAGTACCGCAGAACCGAATACGGGCGTGAACGTCGTTATGAATCACGACGGCATCTAGATTGTCATACTTGAAGGAGGGGTTCCCGCTGTAGTTGCGCCATGCGGCCCGGACAGAATCAAAATCCGGGATAAATCGCAAGGTGAGGTAGGAGAGGTGGGTAATGTAGTCGTGAATGACTCCGGCAGGGAGTTTCTGCAGGGGATTAGGCAAGTTCGCATCGGCAAAGCGGCTGTTCGGTAAATCCTGGGCAATAAATACCTCTATGTCTCGAAGTTCACCCAAAACCCCCGATGCCACCAGGCGCTCTAATTCTAAAACGGGGCGATTGAATCGATAATTATGGTCTTCCAGGAGGTGACGCTGGTGTTGCTGAGCGATCGCCCACAACTCCTTAAATTCATTGTAGGTCGGCGTAATGGGTTTTTCACAGAAGACGTGTGCTCCTGCCTTCAGGCAGTCCGTCGCAATTCGCTCGTGTGTGTGGGCAGGGGTAAGAATGTGAACGATATCTGGACGAGTATACTCCAGCATTTCCTGATAGTTGGTGTAGGCAGCGTCAGCCTGGAATTGCTTTGCTGCATATCGAGCAGCCGCTGCGGAGAGATCGCAGACGCCGACTAGATGCGCATACTCGGACTGTTGAAGGTAGGCCAAATGCTCTTTTGAAATTTGACCTGTTCCAATGACTGCGGCCTTTAAGCGATTCACAATCTCATCCTTTGTTGACAATTAAACACTTACAAACAAAAGTGGCTCAGATGGAACAAACCCCTATTCCTGTGGAGCAGCTTGTTTATACTCAATCAGAGTCGCCTGATATCCCCGCCATCGAGTGATCCAATATTTAAGTTGCCCAATTGCCTGCGGCAATTTATAAATCACACCCAATGTTGCATAGAGCACCGCATGGGCAGATGGATCTCCCTGCTTGCGGCGATTTATGTACATTCGCCATATGAGCACAGGATACCCCAGGAGCAGCAACAGACTCAGACCGGAAGTACTGAATGCAGCACCTAGGCTGACAACTGGAATTACCCCTCCCCACAGCCACCCACTAAGATGCTGGCGACGCATGTAATTCTCTGGCGGTTTGCCGTGGAGAGCGAAGCCTTCTGCAACCGCCCATCCTCCCCGCACCGTACGCGTCCACCATTGACTAAATCGGTACATCGCAGCATCATGGAGCGTCATGTCAACAGGGATACGTTGAATTTTCCAACCCCGCTGGCGGAGACGGATACACATCTCTGGCTCCTCTCCGCAAATCATGGATTCACTGTAGCCACTGACCTCCTGTATCGCCTGAACCCGCATTAAAGCATCACCACCGCAAGCTTTTACCTCACCAACAGGTGTATTCCATTCCATATCAGCCAGTCGGTTGTATATCGACGCATCAGGAAATCGCTCTCGTCTGCGACCACAGGCGATCGCCACACGTTCATCCTGTTTCAGCGTTGCTAACGCTGCTTCGAGCCATCCTTCCAATAATTCACAATCCCCATCAACAAATTGGACATATTCAATGCTCTGGAAGTGCTCTATTAGATATCGAAATCCGGTATTTCGTCCTCGTGCCATCGTAAACGGTTTAGAAAGATCCAGTTCAACCGTTTGCACACCCAAGGATTGAGCCGCAGCAATACTGCCATCGGATGAACCAGAATCAACATAAACAATTGGAACTCCTACGGGGAGATGTTTCAGCAAGGACTTGAAACACCGAATCAGGCGATCGCCCTCATTACGGCCAATTACGACAACACCAATATTGTCCATAAATATAAGTCAGCCCATCCCTAAGAGAATTGCAAATTTGCCAACTGAATATAGCTTTTTCATGCTGGTGAGGTAAAGGGTGTGTGTGTGCGGTGCCCTCACGCAGGGGTGGAACCTCTGCACCCCGAAATCCGTACCTTATTAGCCTGGAAAAGGCTGTAAACAATACAGAACAAAAATACTTAGACTAAGTACTGCCTCAATCATAGTCTATGAGTCAGTTATCAAAAGAAATTGCTCCCCAATCATGACAGCAGATAACTACTTGAAACATTGCTTACAAGCAACTATTACTTCGAAAGTTACAGCGCTTTGCAAGCGCGTGTGGTACAAAGTTTTTGCTGAGAGCCGCGCTCAGCGAGGCTCTCAGCAAAAAACTTTGGTTCTATTTCAGCGCAAAGCGCTGTAAATAGAATGC
>JBIKWV010000808.1:0-3259 GCA_044356135.1 Elainellaceae cyanobacterium | reverse complement strand
AAAGGGTGCGTTTTTGGGCATCAATCCAGATGCAGAAGCTCACATTCCCATTACCACAATGGCAAATCAGCTCGTAGGACGCAGAGTGCCTGCGGGTATTGCGATCGACCAGATAGAAGTGTCTGCAACAGATCAATCTCACATTCGTGCCGCCGCCTTTCAAATCACCAATATTCTGACCCGACTGCGCGGCAAGAAAGACTTTTCGGTAGCTGCAAACAAGTCGATTCAGGATCTGCTGGGTCAAATTACGGGTGCGTTGGGGGTGATGCTGACGGCGATCGCAGGTGTTTCGCTACTGGTGGGTGGCATTGGCATTATGAACATCATGCTGGTATCGGTGACAGAGCGCACGAAAGAAATTGGACTACGCAAGGCAATTGGGGCACCGGAACAGGCCATTTTGCAGCAGTTTTTGATTGAAGCCGTGATTCTTTCGATTGCGGGTGGCATTATCGGCATTGGCATTGGCTGCAGCGGTGCGGTGCTGATTGGTGTTTTGACCCCGCTGAAGCCCACAATTCCTTTGAGCGCAATTCTGCTGGCGACGGGCGTTTCTGGTGGGGTCGGACTGGTCTTTGGCGTGGTGCCTGCCCGTCAGGCGGCCAAACTGGATCCGATTGTTGCCTTGAGGCTGTAAAGAAAATCTGATATTTCCTATGATTCGACTGGAAGCCATTTCAAAAGTTTATGGCATTGGAGAAACTACTATCCATGCGCTGGCGGGCGTTGACCTCGCCATTAGCAAGGGCGAATATTGTGCGATTATGGGAGCATCGGGTTCGGGCAAATCGACCATGATGAATGTGATTGGCTGTCTCGATCGCCCAACCAGTGGCGCGTATTATTTAGATGAGCAGAATGTGGCGGATTTGTCGAATGTTGAATTAGCTCAAATTCGCAATCTAAAACTGGGTTTTGTGTTTCAGCAGTTTCACCTGCTGCCCCAGTTAACTGCCCTGGAAAATGTGATGCTACCGATGGTATACGCCAATATTCCTGCCGCAGAACGCCGCGATCGCGCCACCGAAGCACTGGTACAGGTGGGGTTGGAGCGGCGATTGCAGAACAAGCCCGCTCAACTTTCGGGTGGGCAGCAGCAGCGAGTGGCGATCGCCCGCGCGATTGTCAACCGTCCACTGCTCCTCTTAGCCGATGAGCCAACTGGAGCCTTGGATTCCCACACTACTAAGGAAATTCTTGATATCTTTGGTGAATTGAACGAGTCTGGTATGACGGTTGTTATGGTCACCCACGAAGCAGAGGTCGCCCGCAGCACAAAAAGAGTCATCTGGTTCAAAGATGGGGCAGTGCTGCAATCCCATCTCAATCCTCAAGCGGTGGCATGAAATATGAGGATTACGCGGATCAAGTCGTCCAGCCCTTCTCCTCAGTTTCTCCGGCGCACCCTGCAGTATGCCGAATGGGGACTATTACTGATGTTGCTGGTGCTCTATGGCATCGATCAATATTCTTATTCAGTTCAACTGATTCCTGACTTATTTCCTAAAGTCGCAATCTTTACTGCCGTTTTCTTTGCCCTGAGCTTTGTCTTTCCGATTCAGCGTCCCCACTGGCAACGCCGAAGCTATGTTGCGATCGAAATTATTCTGGTTCTAATTGCTAAACTGTTATTGATCGAATTTCAAATTCTACTTTACCTGTTTCTGATCAAAAGCTGTTTCTTGTTGAGTCGTCGGGAAGTCCTCATTACCGTCATTCTCGCGGGTGTCGGATCTGTGTTCTGCAACTTCCTGATGTTGAACGTGATAAAGCAAAAGTCACTTGAGCTGATGCGCTCCAGTAGTTTAGAAGAACTCTACAAGCCGCAAGTCATTCTGATTAGCGATGTGATCACCTACGTAGGCGTCAGTCTATTTGTCGTGCTGCTAGGATTTGTGATTGTAGCGGAGCGCCAAAGTCGTCAGAGAGCAGAAGCACTGTCTCAAGAAATTGAAATGATGGCGGCAGCTTTGGAGCGCGCCCGGATTGCCCGCGATATCCATGATTCATTAGGGCACTCTCTGACCTCACTGAATGTTCAGCTAGAACTCGTCCAGGCAATGGAAGAACGCGATCCTGCTCGATCGGAAGAGGCCCTGCGGAATGCTCAACAGCTTGCCAGTCATTGCCTGGATGCCGTCAGACAAGCAGTGCAAACCGTGCGCCAGGAATTTAATTTGTCTGCTGAACTCTATCAGTTGATTGCTCCCATTCGGCAGAGCCGTAGCTACACGATTCATACCGCGATCGATCTACCGTCTTTGCCGATACAAATCAGTCATCAGTTGTTTTGCGTCGTCCAGGAGGGTTTGACAAATATCCAAAAACACAGCGGTGCCACCAGTATCAGCCTGCGGGGGTGGGTTAGCGCCAATGCTGTTTTTCTGGAGTTGCAGGATGACGGACAGGGCTTTGATCCTTCACAACCCTGCAATGGCTATGGGTTAGTCGGCATGCATGAACGGGTCCACCTCATGGGTGGTGAGTTGCAGGTTGTGAGCGCTGTCGGAGAAGGCACGCAAATACGGGTGATGATTCCACTATGATTCGACTGCTGCTAGTAGACGACCAGGAAATGTTCCGTCAGGGGTTGGCTTCGCTGCTGGCGTTGGAGGCGGATCTGGAGGTGATTGGACAGGCGGGGAATGGTCATGAAGCGATCGCCCTTGCCGAACAACTCCAGCCCGATATCATTCTGATGGATGTGCAAATGCCAGTTTGTGATGGAGTGACAGCCATTCACGAAATTCATCGGCGGTTTCCCTGGATTCGGATTCTGGTGTTAACGACATTTGACCAGGATGAGTATATCTGGCACTCCCTGCAAGCGGGTGCGCTGGGCTATATTCTTAAAAGTGCAACCTCCAAACAGGTGGCTGCTGCCATTCGCACCCTCAATGAGGGATACACCCAACTCGGTCCCACGATTGCCCACAAACTGTTCAACCAGATTCATTCCTTTCCCTCTGCTGTGAGCGCTGAGCTTCAGCATCGGTTTACAGAGCGCGAGCTTGAAATATTGAAACTGCTGGGGCAAGGAAAAACGAATCAGGAAATTGCACAGATACTACATCTGGCACACGGAACTGTGAAAAATCACATCAGCCGAATTTTGAGCGAACTTGGTGTGGGCGATCGCACTCAGGCTGCACTTTGGGCAAGGCAACATGGCTTTTGCTAAGGATCACGAATTAAATAAAACCAAATTGTTTTTGAGAGAGGGGGGGGGTGGCCGCCCCGCGCGCCAAAAAAAAAT
>JBIKWV010001107.1:0-3263 GCA_044356135.1 Elainellaceae cyanobacterium | reverse complement strand
CTGTTCAAGGCTTGATTTATGGGAATATTCAGAGTGGTAAAACTGCTGTAATTATTACTACATTGGCTTTGGCAGCCGACAACGGCTACACAAATTTTATAGTAATGACTTCTAACCTGAATGATATATACAATCAAACTCTTGAGCGCATACAGCGTTCATTGGACGGCTTTGAAGTCTTAGGTAAGAGATCTTTTCAGCGATATACAGGGAGTCCTGTTACGCCTTTAGTCCTAGTTGCATCTAAAGGTGTACCAGTTTTGCGTAAAGTATCCAATCTTGTACAACGATTGAATTGGCAAAATCGAACAACGCTTATCATTGATGATGAGGCTGATCAAGCGAGTCTAAACACCAATGTAAATGATCCAAATCGTCCTGCAAGTTCTATTAACAGAGAGATCACTAATTTAAGACAATTGCTGTCTTCATATTCCTATCTACAGACAACAGCTACACCACAAGCACTACTCCTTCAAAATAGAGATAGTCTTTTTAAGCCAAGTTTCGTTGTACCTACAACACCAGGAACTGGATACATCGGGGGTAACGACTTCTTCAATACTGAAGAGTTTAGTGATTCGGATCATGTTCGTGTTGTCCCAATGATCGATGTTGCCAATCTGCGAAATAATACTATTCCTGATACAGTTGCACAGTCGATCTTAGTGTTTTTTATGGGTGCAGCAATTCTTAGGCTGCGAGGAAGCAATCACAACTATACTTACCTGTTACATACAAGTTTTAGGCAAACTGATCACTCTTTAGCGACTCGATTAGTTGATGAGTTCAAGAACGAATTGGCTGTTGAACTTGCGATAGCTGTTAGAAATTCAACAGATGATATGTCAGAGCGTTTTAGAGCAGGACTTGAATTAGCTTATGCTGATTTACAACGAACATTTCCAAATATTCCAACGTTTGATGAAGTAGTAGCAGAAGCTGCACGAGTAATAGCCTCCACAGAAGTTATTGAAATCAACTCAAGAACTGGTTCAGGGGTAAGCCCGAACCCATCAAGGCGACATACTTTGTATATAGGGGGAACGAAAATTGGTCGAGGTGTGACGATCAAAAAATTGTTGGTGACTTACTACGGTAGGGATGCTTTATACCCCCAAATTGATACCGTGCTACAACACGCACGTATGTATGGGTATAGGCAAGCCGAACTGCCTGCTACTAGAATCTACCTACCCCAACACTTAGGAACAAGATTTTTCGATATTCATCGAACAGACAATATCATGCGAGAAAAATGCAGGTTATCACACGAAGCGATTCCTGTTATACCGCTGATGGCAAGAAATATAAGACCTACTAGGCGTAATGTTCTTGATGATAGTACAGTTGACATAGTAACTTACTTAGGTGGTCAGCAATACTTTCCACTTTCCCCAATTTCTGATCCTGATATTTTAGGAAATCAGACAGAAATGCTTGACAATATGCTGTCTACGTTTGAAGACAGGACAGTTTATTCCATCTCAATAAACAACCTTCTAGATCTCCTAGATTTTCAGTTTGCAACCCCTGAATCTAGAGGTACATGGAAAGATGATTTGATTAGGCAAACAATTTCTTCATTGAGAGATTTGCTGAGAGATCTCCCTGAATATAGGGAGCATCCAACATTATTAGACCAAGCAACATTAGTAATTGTTAGTCGAAGCTCAGATCGAAAAAAGGATCAGTCCAGAGATTATAGAGGTATTGGTAGTGTTCTGCCTTCTGGCGGTTCTATCACTTCTAGGCTTGGTGTTCCATCTAATCGTCCTGCACTGTTACTAACTAAATTTAATGGTGAAATTGAACGATTGCCAGACGGTACAAATAGAGGATGGGATGGAGTTCCTTTTTGGGTTCCTGTCATTCAGTTCCCAGAGGGCAATTATGCTTTTTCAGTCAATCGCAGCTAATTTTTTTGATCGTGAGCGAGTTGTAGGCAGTTGCCAGCAAGATAATCGGGTCGCCGGAGGGTTTTCCCCTCCAGCTCCCACACCACCCATCATGCGGGTCCGCAATGGGCGGTTCATGAAGACGCGCAAACAACACTGATGAACTAAGCGTATCCCTGGACTTTCATCCAGAGTTGACGAATCGACAGCAATCCCTGTTGCTCTAGCCATTCATTGGTCATTCCCGTATGCGTCGCCAGCGTCTTTGATAACCGCCAATAGCCTTTGCGACTAATGCCAGTCAAAATCGCCTGACGCTTACTTGTCCCCAGTTTGAGTAGATTGCTGATGCGAGTCCTCGGTCTGCGCCATTGTTTCCAATAACACATCCGTATCCGCCGCCTCAGCCATCCGTCCAACTCTTCAATCGGAGTGTAGTGCTGGGAAATGCCAAAGTAGTTCATCCACCCTCGCAAGTATCGGTTTAATCGTTGAATTCGCTCCGGCATCGAGACTCCCCAACTGCGACAGGTTAGACCCCGCAGTCGGTGCTTGAAGTCCTTCAATGCCCGGTCACTCATAAAGATCCGAATACCCCGGAACGTAAACCCCAGGTATTCCAGTTCCTCGATCTTGACCACTCGGCTCTTTTCACGATTCACCTTCAGCTTTAGCTTCAAGCTCAAGTAACGGCTGACCTTCGCCATCACCCGTCGCCCTGCCCGTCTGCTTTTGACGAGTTGAGTTGTTCATCGCTCCTCCTTAGTTCGTTCATGTTCGTCCCTTCGTCCTTCGCAGAACTACTATGGACTCGGCTGACTTCTGTACGCTCTCCCCTGAAATTGCTCCCAGGAGCGCTGTCTTTGCTGGCTTTAGGGTTCTGTGGCTCCCTTGCCGTTTCCAGCAAGACCTCAGTCAGACTCCCATATCCAACACAGACCGCTTGTCGTACAGACCTCCCCAGATAAGAGGGTGATCTTTCCCGCCGCAACCGCGTCATTTACTGCGCCCCCTGAACCATGGGTTTCGTTGTGTTGTGCCAACTCACACGGAGGTCTCAGCCTTCTATGACGTTTCTGTTCGTCGGCTCGTCGGTTTGCCGCTGGCTTCCTTCAGACCCCTCCTCGCGGAGACGCCCTTGCCTTAAGAGTCTGTTTGTAAAGGTAAATTAAGCTTCTTCTGAACTATCTTGCCCCTTGCGGGTTCGTCGATTCTTGGCAAGACGACGCAGCATCAATCGAATGTTCACGACATAAATCATCCCCTCGTGGTTCTCAGGCAAGCGTTCATAATCCCGACACAACGCTCTGGCATTCTCTAACCATGAAAAAGTCCGCTCCACCACCCATCGAAACTTCTCTGGGA
>JBIKWV010000807.1:0-3263 GCA_044356135.1 Elainellaceae cyanobacterium | reverse complement strand
GGTAAGTAGAACGGGGTACAGGGGGGGGCACCCCTGCGGGGGGGCATTGCCCCCGCATCCCCTATTCCCGAATAAGATGACGACATCTGTATCAACAAAGCAGTTCAGTGGCAAATTTGGAGGTACAGGCGTGCGAGCGCAACAGAGCGATGAAACGGTATGAAAGATTCAAACTGGGATAAACAGCTTGAGCGCATCCGGCAGAAACCGGACGACCGCGACGCATGGAACAGCAGCTTTTCCGTTCTGTTGAGCCAGGTAGAGACTATGGACCCACAGGCCGCTGAGCATTTTCAAAGTACCTTTGTGGTGATGAAACAGGCAATCAATGAACTGTGCGATCGCCTCAAACCTCAACAGACTGAAGGCAACATACCCAATATCAACCTGTTGCTGGAACCACAGGTTGAGCAGCGGATGCAGGAAATGGCTGAGACGGTACAGCAGTTGCAGTACGAAATGGCTCAGCGGCAGCAGTCACAGTTCGCACTGCAACAGGCTTATCAGGTACTCAACTTCCATGTGAACAACTCCCCGTTGGCGATGATTGAGTGGAACAGTCACATGACCGTGAGCCGCTGGTCAAACCGCGCAACAGAGGTATTTGGCTGGTCGGCAGACGAGGTAATGGGGCGATCTCTCAACGGGTGGAAGATGGTTTATGAGGAGGATATCGAACGCGTTAATCGCATTACCGCCCAACTACTGGAGGGTGCGGAAACTTGTAATTTCATCCAGAATCGCAACTACTGCAAAGACGGTCGGGTCATTCATTGTGAATGGTACAACTCGGTGCTGCGGGACGAAGCCGGAAATGTCATCTCAATTCTCTCACTGGCACTGGATGTGACCGAGCGAGTCGAAGCCGAAATCCTGCTGCGCCAGAGTCAGGAACGGTACAGACTGGCAACTCAGGCCGCCAGAGTCGGCGTGTGGGAGATTCATCTGCAAACCCAGGAATTTTACCTGGATCCCAATATCAAAGAAGTTCTTGGTTATCGTGGGGATGAAATTCCCAATGATTTCGATGTGTGGGTTACCTACGTGCATCCCGACGATCGGGAGGCGGTGATGCAGGCGGTTCAAGCCCACCTGGATGGCCACACTTCTGAGTGCGTGTACGAACACAGGATGTTGCACAAAGACGGTTCACTGCGGTGGATTCTGGTGCGGGGGATGGTGCTGCGGGATACTCAGGGAGTGCCCCTCAGATTTATCGGCACCAACAGCGACATCACCAAAATCAAACGGGCAGAGGAGGCACTGCTAGACAGTGAAGCTCAGTTTCGTAGGCTGGCGGAGAATGTACCGGGGATGATCTATCGCTATATGTTATGTCCCAACAGTGAAGCTGCATTAACCTACGTCAGTCCTCATTGTCAAACCATTTATGAACTTGACCCCGTTGACGCAATCGCCAACCCGCAATTGCTGTGGGATCGCGTACATCCCGATGATATCGTGGGCATTCGGCAGGCGATCGCCCATTCTGCAAGATCCAGGCAACCCTTTGAATCTGAATTTCGGATTGTCCTACCGGGCGATCGCACCAAATGGCTGTATGCCAGTTCCACGGCGGAGTACTGTCCGGACGGCACCGTTTTATGGGATGGGGTCATGATGGACATCACCGCCCGCAAACTGGCCGAGCAGCGACTCCAGGATTCCCAGGATTTTCTTGAGAAGGTGATTAACACCATCAACGATCCCATCTTTGTCCAGGACGAGAATCAGCGCTGGCTATTGGGCAATGCTGCTTTTTGCGAAACACATGGCCTCCAACCCTCACGAATGAGTGAGCAGATAGGTTATGACTTTCTCTCCGTTGAAAATGCAGAAACCATCCGGCAGAATGACGAGTGGGTGCTGAAAAACGGTCAGGAGCGGGTGATTGAAGAGAGTCTGACCGATATTCATCAGAATTACCGAGTCTTCTCGACGAAAGCCTCCTGCTTTCAGGACTCCAGCGGTAAGAAATATCTGGTCGGCTACTCACGCGACATTACCGAGCAAAAACAGGCTGAAACCGCACTGCGCCACAGCGAAATCAAAAACCGGACGTTGATCAGTGCGCTACCTGATCTGGTCATGCGGGTATCCGGCCAGGGTGAGTACCTGGATTTCTTTTCCACAGAAACCTTTCATGTGTTCGGCAGCAGAGACTTAATTGGACAAAATGTGTTGGATGGGAGCCTTCCCCATTACCTGGCAGACCAACGAATGTACTTCATCCAACAGGCCCTCCTGACTCACCAAATTCAGGTGTACGAACAGGAGATTGAGGTCGGGGCAGACACGCGGACGGAGGAAGTGCGAATTGGCGTGATCAATGCCAATGAGGTTCTGGTGATTGTCCGCGATATTACAGACCGCAAGAGAGCCGAAGATCAACTGCGGGTCTCTCTCCATGAGAAAGAAGTGCTGCTCGCTGAGATTCATCATCGCGTCAAGAATAATCTGCAAGTTGTTTCCAGTTTGCTCTACCTGCAGGCCAGCCAGATCGACGATCCTCAGATCCGGGTCTGCCTGGAGGATAGCCGGAATCGCATCGATTCAATGGCCCTGGTGCATGAAACTCTGTATAGTTCCCATGATTTTTCCAAAGTTAATTTTGCCGAATACCTGCAATCACTGATCTATAACCTGGTGCGCACTTACAGCGACCATGCCAGTCAGGTACGGTTGTCTCTCGACGTTCCCCCAGAGGTGGCGCTATCGATTGATCAGGCAATTCCCTGTGGTTTGATCGTGAATGAATTAGTAACGAATGCGTTTAAGCATGGCTTCAAACATCATTCATCGGGTGACCTGTGGGTGACACTGTCGATTGCAGGCAATGCCCAGGAGATCTCCAACCCTGATCGGTTCGTTACCCTCACGGTTGGTAATACGGGGGTTTCACTCTCTCCCGACTTTGACCCCTTGACCACCCGCTCTATGGGAATTCGCCTGGTCACTACCCTGGTGTCGCAACTGGAAGGCACGCTGTCGCTCCACCGCACTCCGGCCACCGTGTTTGAGATTCGCTTCCCAGCGGCAGGCTCGACCTGAATGCCATCGCGATGCCCAGGGCAATGTGCTGCGCCATGAGATAAACTTTTGACTAAATCGCGTGCGCTCAGCTTTCCCCTCGAACTGAAGCCGGGGGTCGAGCTGCCGAGCCGTCTAAGGATCGTGAACAAATTAACCTGTAATTGTTTTTGAGAGAGGCGGGGGGGGGGGGGGGCGCGGGCGAAAAAAAAATGTGTTTGTTTTTTTTTGGT
>JBIKWV010000806.1:0-3264 GCA_044356135.1 Elainellaceae cyanobacterium | reverse complement strand
TCCAACGGGAACAGGCTGATGCTCCCCGGTAGTTTCCGCGCCCCTGGTGAGTATCAGGCCAGCTACTGGTTGCCCAGCCGCAGTCGGATTCGCCCACTGGTCGATCGCTACTTTCAAGATGGACAGATCTCCGAGGAAACGACAGCGGCGACCAGCGATCTCGGCTATTTGCAAGTCGCCATCCAGGACAGCACGGGCGATCGCGAAGCCGTCCGCAAACTGGTGCGTCTTCTGCAGCAGGAAGGTTTCTCCAATGTGTTCATCGACGACGACTGGACCGAACCCCTCCAGGAAACCCGAATTGTGGCTCAGAACGGGGATGCGACTGGAGCAGACGCGGTTCACCGGGCACTTGGTTTTGGCGAAGTGCGAATCGAAAGCACCGGGAGTTTACGATCGGACATCACCATTCAGTTGGGCAAAGATTGGGTGATCGACCAGCCGCAAGCCACCCCAACTCCCGTCATCACCCCGTAGGGATAACGGCGTTGCTTAATTCATCCTCCCAATCATTGGACTTTGGCTCCCCAATACTTTGTGTGAAAAGCCATCCGAGCGATGGCTAAAACCCTTGATTTTGTGTGGGCACACGCAGTGCGCCCACACAAAATAGTGGAGAGCCTGGACTTTTGACTAAATCACGCCGATTTTTCCCGAAACGCTGACTCAGTCAGCGTTTCGGGAAAAATCGGCGCTAAAATCAAGTTCGCCGCGAAACACTCTCGCAGAGAGCGTTTCGCAGCGCTATTGAGGAAATAGTCAAAACTCCAGCAATCAGCAATGCTGGGACAACTATGCCTTGTCGGTCGTTAACACAGCGGCCAAATAGGTCACCGACGAGTCTCAAGATTTGGCGACATTGGGAATGTGCGAAATCAGGTTCTCCAGTAGCGATGAGACTTCGAGGGAACGGTTAAAAATCATGAAATGGCCCCCTTTTTCGACCACGGCATCCACTGACTGGAGAAAGCGGAGGGGAAAGACGCGATCGCGATTGCCGTGTATATGGTACAAATTCTCTACCGAATCCGTATGAACCCATTTCACCACCTGACCGATCGCCCACCGAAAGAAAATGGTGTCGGTACTATTTAAAATCTCCTTAAAAAGCTGACGTTCCTCCGTCGTTTCCGTGCCAAACAACAGATAGGCAATCCGAATTCCCAAAATAATGCCTAACCGAAATGGAAACACTCGATGCAGCGGCACCCACTTTAACACCCGGAAGTAGGGGGGCATTTCTTTGTCATTCTTAATGCTGGAGATCAGGATAATCTGTCCTACTTCCCTGAATTTAGCAATCTCGATCGCTACCATTCCCCCAAACGACAGACCGACCAGAATGGGGCGATCGCCCTCTATCTGCCTCGACAGCCGCAACGCATATTCTGCGATCGTTTCTCCCCGTTCTGGCGTAATCCAGGCCACGTATTTGGGCTGATACCCCTCACATTTCAACCGCTGATACACCCGTTCATCTGCCCCTAACCCGCTCAGGAAGTAGATCTCTCGCATACGCTAATCCCACTCCAGTACCGCTATGCTATCGTCAGAGGCTGTGGGTTCGATGCTTCTTAAACAAAATCTTTTGGAAGGGGTGCCGTTCTCCTCAGACCACGCAATTCTGACGGATACACTCTGCATACCAGCGAGCGCTCAACTTGGGAATCCGCTGCTGTGTCGCATAATCTACATAGTGCAGCCCAAATCGCCGGGAGTAGCCCCACGCCCACTCAAAGTTGTCCATCAAACTCCAGGTGAAGTAGCCCCGCAGCGGATAGCCTTCGCTGACGGCGCGATGGGCTGATCGCAGATACTCCCGTATAAAGAGGATGCGATCGCTATCCAGCACCTCCCCGGTCTGCGTCACCTCATCCTCCGTGGCACACCCATTCTCAGTAATGAAAATCGGCAACTCTGACCGTCCCAGGGTCTCACCGATGTGGCGAATCCCCCAGTAAATTGCATCGGGCGTGAAGTGGAGCCAGGGCATGTTGTAGCGCGGGTAGGTTTTGGGGAAAGACAGAAACTCAAAACCCGGTTCCCGGTCGATCGCCCTGACGTAGGTGCCAAAGTAGGTATTAAAGCCAAACGCATCCAGCGGTTGATGAATTGTTTCCAGATCGCCCTCCTGAATATCGGGTGCTTCATCTCCCAGTTGGGCCAGCAGTGCAGGGCTGTACTTCCCCGTCAGCGCAGGTAGCAGAATTCCCCCATTGGCGGCATTCAGCTCAAAGGCTGTCTGGGCAGCAGCAATCTGCTCTGGCGTCTCAGCGATGGGAATCGTCGGCACAAAGTTATCCACCAGGGCGACAGAACAGGGAACAGGAGTTGCAGCCCGGATCGCCTGACAGGCCATCCCGTGGGCCAGCAGCGCATGATGTGACGTTTGACACACGTCCTTGAGTCGTTCTACTACGGTTCCTGGTGCGTGAACGGGCACTTTTTCTACGCCATAGCCCATGTGTGTGAAGCAAATAATCTCATTGATGGTCATCCAATGCTGGATCCGATCGCCCAATTCTTTCACCACCACCGTTGCATAGTCGGCAAAATCTTTGGCCATCTCCCGACTGCGCCAGGAACCATATCGCTGCTCCAGCGCCTGGGGACTATCCCAGTGAAACAGGGTGGCGTGGGGCGTAATTCCATGCTCCCGCAGACAATCCACCAGCCGCTTGTAGAAGTCCAGCCCTGCCGGATTCACTCCCCCCCGCCCTTCGGGAATAATCCGCGACCAGGCCAGACTAAACCGATAGTGCCGAATGCCCAGGTCCGCCATCAGTTTCACATCGTCTTTGTAGTGGTGATAGTGGTCGCAGGCGATCGCCCCTGTCTCCCCATTCAGCACCCGTCCCGGCGTTTCACTGAAGGTGTCCCACACACTGGGCAGGCGTCCGTCCTCGCTGACGCCTCCCTCAATCTGGTAGGCCGCTGTTGCGGTGCCCCAGGCAAACCCATCGGGAAACTGATAGCTGCTCATTAGCTCTCCTTAGAAATTGAGTGGAACCCCTCTTTATCGTGCTCCGCGCTCAGGCAAACCACAGATTTTCATGTGAGAGCCGCGCTCCGCGCGGCTCTCACATGAGGCAAACTTAATTTTAGCGCCGATTTTCCCTGAAACGCTGACCTTGTCAGCGTTTCAGGGAAAATCGGCGCAATTTAGTCAAAAGTCCAGTCTTACAGCGCTTTGTGCTGAGATAGAACCAAAGTTTTTGTTGGGAGCCGCGCTCAGCGCGGCTCCCAACAAAAACTTTCTACCTC
>JBIKWV010000805.1:0-3265 GCA_044356135.1 Elainellaceae cyanobacterium | reverse complement strand
GGTTGAGCCGTGCTGCAGCACGGCTCAACCGCTCCACCTGCTCTCACGAGAGACATCGAATTTCCTGAACCCAAACATTACAAAATATTGCAGCCAAACTCAGAATGTGAACGTAATGCCGCAAAATATTTGCGGAAGGTAGCTGAGCCTTGGCGCACACGTCTTTCGATTCGTCACGCGAAACTGCCCTGGGATAATTATGGCTGGGCGATCGCCCCTCCATCTCAGGCTGGTCATAGGCTCTTTTAAGATTCTGTGACAGGCGGCTCAGTCGCTCATTTGTGGGAAACTATTGTTGTTGCTCTGGTTTGAGTTTCAGTTGTAGCTCCACCCTATGAGCGCCACTTGTCGCTCGCTTTTGAGCGCCACTTGTCGCTCATTGCTGAGCGCCACTTAAGAAAAAACACCTCTGGTTACATTTTTTTGGAGGAATCCATCAATGAGTATTGTCACGAAGTCAATCGTGAATGCTGACGCTGAGGCTCGCTACCTCAGCCCCGGCGAACTGGATCGGATTAAGGGCTTCGTCATCTCTGGTGAGCGCCGTCTGCGGATCGCTCAGGTGTTGACCGACTCCCGCGAGCGCATCGTGAAGCAAGCAGGTGACCAACTGTTCCAGAAGCGTCCTGATGTTGTTTCTCCCGGTGGCAACGCTTACGGCGAAGACATGACCGCAACCTGCTTGCGTGACCTCGACTACTACCTGCGTCTGATCACCTACGGTGTGGTTGCTGGTGATGTCACCCCCATCGAAGAAATCGGTATCGTGGGCGTTCGCGAGATGTACAAGTCTCTGGGTACCCCCATTGATGCAGTG
This sequence comes from Elainellaceae cyanobacterium, assembly GCA_044356135.1. Lineage (GTDB taxonomy): Bacteria > Cyanobacteriota > Cyanobacteriia > Elainellales > Elainellaceae > CAZVXA01. Next base: position 2,448 of record JBIKWV010000805.1, on the reverse strand, counting down.
GCAGAAGGCGTTCGCGCTATGAAGAACGTTGCCACCTCTCTGCTGTCTGGCGACGATGCTGCTGAAGCAGGTTCTTACTTCGACTACGTTATCGGTGCAATGCAGTAGGGTGGTTTTTCTCCCCAATTGCTCAATCCGTAAAGAATCAATTTAAGGAAGCGAAACCATGCAAGACGCAATTACTGCTGTTATCAACTCTTCTGACGTTCAGGGTAAGTACCTGGATGGGTCTGCTCTGGAGAAGCTGAAGGGCTATTTCTCCACCGGTGAACTGCGCGTTCGTGCAGCAACCACCATCAGTGCTAACGCTGCTGCTATCGTGAAGGAAGCTGTGGCCAAGTCCCTGCTGTACTCCGACATCACTCGTCCCGGCGGAAACATGTACACCACCCGTCGCTATGCTGCCTGCATCCGCGACCTCGACTACTACCTCCGCTATTCCACCTATGCCATGCTGGCTGGCGATCCTTCCATCCTGGATGAGCGCGTGCTGAATGGCCTGAAGGAAACCTACAATTCCCTGGGTGTACCCATCTCTTCAACCGTGCAGGCAATCCAGGCGATGAAAGAAGTGACCGCTAGCCTGGTGGGCGCTGACGCTGGTAAGGAAATGGGCGTTTACTTCGACTACATCAGCTCTGGTTTGAGCTAATTCGGATGAGGGTTGAAGGTTAGCAGGAATGACCCTGTGATCTGAAGCCTTGATCAAACCCGAAGGTCAGGAGATCTGGAGGGAGTGTTAGATGGCTCAGGCTTACTTGTAGGCTTTGGTCGTTTAAGATTGGCTCTAGACTCCTGACGCTTCCCATCAAGAGCAATTCGCTCCCCTATAGAGATACAAAATTTCTAGCTGCACTATTTCTTTAGTTCTGCTCTTCAAATTTCACCCCTTCCTGCCTGTTAGGAGAAGTTGACCCATGCGGATGTTCAAGATTACGGCCTGCGTTCCCAGTCAAACCCGGATTCGCACCCAGCGTGAACTGCAAAACACCTACTTCACGAAGCTGGTTCCCTACGAGAATTGGTTCCGGGAGCAGCAGCGCATTCAAAAGATGGGCGGCAAAATTGTGAAGGTAGAACTGGCCACGGGCAGACCGGGTGCAAATACGGGTCTTGCTTAGAGTTCCTGATAAAGATTTTCTGCATCCAAAAACTTCAGATTTTACGCCAGACACTCCACTGAGGCATGAGAGGTTAATCTAACCTCTCATTTTTTATGGATTTTCTGGCGGATATTGCCATCTTGCACTACCTTAAAAGCAACCAGATTTTTGGTTCGATAGCCGTAACCACAGATGTGAGGACGGAATGAAAAGTTTTCACACCCCTGTCCTAACCAAAATGGCGATCGCAATATCTTTTGATCCATCCATCGAACTGTGAACATTCGCACCCTCATCCCCATTTTTGATCCCACAGTCAAGCAATGGTCTCTGGAAGCTCGTCTTCTGAGATGGCTGACATTTTTGTGGCTGTTTGTTGGTCTGGTGATGCTGTTTTCAGCTTCTTTTGCGATCGCCCAGAAGGAACATGGTGACGGTCTTTACTACGTTGAGCGACAGCTCATCTGGATGGCCGTGGGGCTGGTGATGTTTAGTCTTCTGGTCAATTCACCACTGCGCTATATTTTGGCGATCGCAGACTGGGGCATGCTACTGTGCCTGGGGCTGATTTTCCTGACGCTGGTGCCGGGATTGGGAACGACGGTGAATGGTGCCAGTCGCTGGCTGTCCCTGGGGCCTCTGCCAATTTTGCAACCATCGGAGTTGATCAAACCCTTCCTGGTATTGCAGAGCGCTCGCATTTTCGGGCAATGGGAGCGGATTCACCCCACGGTGCGCCTCACCTGGCTGGGAATTTTTGCGCTGTTGCTCGGCGGGATTTTGCTTCAGCCCAACCTCAGTACAGCAGCGCTGTGCGGCATGTTGCTGTGGTTGATTGCCCTGGCGTCAGGACTCCCCCTGATCCATTTAGGAGGAACTGCTCTGGCAGGCTTCCTGACGGCAGTTGTCAGTATCAGCCTGCGGCCCTATCAGCGCGATCGCATCATGTCCTTCCTGAATCCCTGGGCGCAGCCAACGGAGGATGGGTATCAGCTCATTCAAAGCTTGCTGGCGGTTGGTTCTGGGGGACTATCGGGGGTTGGATTCGGGCTATCCCAGCAGAAACTGGATTACCTGCCGATTCAATATACAGACTTTATCTTTGCGGTGTTTGCTGAGGAATTTGGGCTGGTCGGTGGTCTTCTGCTGTTGCTGATGTTGGGTCTTTACACAACACTGGGGCTGCGGGTCGCTCTTCGAGCCAGAAATTCTGTGCACCAACTGGTGGCGATCGGGATTGTGGCGCTGATGGTTGGTCAATCTCTCCTGAATATCGGTGTTGCAACAGGGGCGCTGCCGACAACGGGGCTTCCTTTTCCCCTGTTTAGCTATGGCGGTAGTTCGA
>JBIKWV010000804.1:0-3270 GCA_044356135.1 Elainellaceae cyanobacterium | reverse complement strand
GTTGAGAATTCCGCGCAGTTCTTCTACCCGTTTTTGTACGTCCGCCGTTGCCTGCATTAGCCGTCCTTGAGCATTTCTCTACACAGGTTAGTGTAACGCTCTGGAGGCTGAAAGATTACTTCTAAACGGGCGGGGGCACCTCAAAGGTGACATCCTCGTACAGCAACTCGATCGCCCCTTGCCAATCAACGCTGTTGAGTTCCAAACCTTCGCCTCCGCTGTAGGTCTGCAATTCCCATTTGCGTTCGGAGAGCCGTGAAAAGCGATCAACGCTCATCTGAGTTGCATCGACCAGGACATACTCCTGTAGGGTTGGCAGTTGCCGATAGCGACGGAATTTTTCACCGCGATCGTAGGCTTCTGTACTGGGGGAAAGGACTTCAACAATTAAGCAGGGGTATTGAATCAGTTGAATCGCAGGGCGATCGCGCTCGTCACAACTGACCATGACATCTGGATAGTGAAACGAACTCGCTTCAGAAATCTGCACTTTGACATCGGCGAAGAAGACTCGACAGGCTTTGCCACGCAGGTGATTCTTGAGAAGGGCGTACAAATTGCCACTAATCAAGTTATGGGGAATCGTGCCGCCCGTCATGGCGAATACTTCCCCGTCGATGTATTCGTACTTGATTTCCTGGGTGGCCTCCCAATCCAGGTACTCCTGGGGAGTCCTGTATTTGAAGTTGGGTTCTGCGATCATGGCAACTTCTGATGCCTCCTCAAGCAAGCCTGCTGATAGGGGTTAATGTCCCTTTCCCAGATCAGCATAGATGAGGATCTCGATTCCCAGACCAATGAGCAGCAAAAGCTCCACCCAGGAGAGGACCATCAGGCCGAGTGGTGGGCTGGCAACCAGAAACCAGAAGGAAATGATTGCGATCGCCCCTGAAGCGACAAAGGTAATCTCGTCAATCAGCAACTGCTGGAACTTGCGACGCTTGCGGTGTCTGTCAAGGCGATGCTTAACCTCCCACCCCAGCAGTGCCTCCGAATTAGAGTGGCCTGTTTGCTCTTTGAGCCGTTCCACCAGGTTGTAGCGGATGTACTCACCGATCGCCGAAATCTTCTCATCGTTGATCAGGTAAGCCCAACCGAGGATCAGGCAGACCCAGGGAACGACCAGCAGTGCGTAGTAGTTGGCTACGTTGGACACCGCAAAGGAGAGAATCGCGCCAAACAGACCCAGCGTTGCGTACAGCAGGTTGTCTCGGAAGCCAATGCGCTGGGCCTGCTCGGACTTCAGCTTGTCGTACTCCGCCAACAGTATTTCAAGAATCTGATCCTTATCGCTCATCTAAATCTCCGAGATACCCCATCCGCCTCTGCGGTGGGGAGTGGTAGGAGCGGCAATTGAGGGACTCGATGTCCCTCAATTGCCAAATACAATCGTACTAAGGTAAAATCAGAGTGAGAGATGGCAAAAACCAAGACATCTCGAAGCACCTTGAAAACTAGGGTTAGGGGGTTCTTGCCAGGAATGCTTGGTAAGGTAAAAACTCTAAGCAACAAGCACTGAGATTCTTCTCTCCGTACCGTGGGACACACGGGATCGGGTTCTCTGAAATGGGAATGAAAGTCTGTGGACACGATGTAAGACGGGAACATGGCTTGACTGTGTACGCAAACGTGGATGAAGCAGAAACCTAAATCGTGAGGTTTAGGAATCCCCATCCCTCTACAGGGTGGGGAGGATGTCAAGTGCTTTAACCTGCTTTCACCGTGATTCAACCCTACGCATCACGCTACCCCTGATGTGCGAGGCAACAACTGATAACTCACCGCAATACTCACCCCCGCCACCACAAAACCGATCGCCCCAATTACTGCTCCAGCTACCACAGAACCCGCATTCACCAGACTGAAGAACAGCGACAGCCCGATCGCCCCTCCACTGAAGTACATCCCCGTTCCCAAACCCGCCTTTGCCGGGGGCACCAGCGACAGCGCATAGGGCAGCGTCCCATTGGAAACCAGACTAAAGGCGGCACCCAGGGCGATCGCCAGCAGACCCACCGCCACCGACTGGGTAGCCACCAGTAAGAGCAAAAGCGCGATCGCCAGCACCCCCAACCCCAGCATCATGGCGTTGCGGTTCCCCATGCGAGCGGCCAGTTTGCCTGCGGGCAGAGCAGTGAGGGCGATCGCCACAAAGATCAGTCCCAGAAACACACTGGCATTGGCACCCGGTAGTTTCTGAACAACTAGCGGCAGCGTTTGCATCATGCAGCGGAACCCAATGGCAACCCCCGTCCCCGTAGCAAAGATCAGCGCCAACCGTGGGATCGACACCGAAGAGCGATCGGGCACCATGCCCCGTTCGGTTGGGGATTTGGGGGGTTGCACCGCACGCAATGCAAAAGCAGCCCCCAGCAGCACAGCACTGCCCACCCCGAAGGCGACAGGCGCACCCAGGCCGAGAATCCATTGATTCGCCAGGGGAGCTGTTGCCCCTGCGACTGCCCCCACCAGCGTCAGAATGCTGGCGGCTTGAGGCAGTCCACTGCCATAGGCGTATCGCCCCAGCAACGACAGGGCCGGACTGCGAAATACCGTCATCGCCAGCGCCCAGGTGACCAGCATCAGCAGCAATAGTCGCTGTCCTGTGGCGGATGGATTACTCCAGATGGCGATCGCCGGAATCGCTATAAAACAGGTGGCCGACAGGATGACACCAGCGGCGATCATCGGGAATCGGGTGCCAATCCAGCGCTGTGCGCGATCGGAAAGGCTACCCATGACAGGTTCCATGACGGCTCCCAGCAAGTTTTCGACCAGGAGCAGTATGGTGGCTGCGGTGGCTGGAATGCCAAACTGGCCGAGCAGTCCCGGCAGGTAAAGGTTGTAGATGACCCAGGTGAGAATGACGGCTCCCTGTATGGTGGATAGTCCCCAGACTTGCGGCCAGAGGATGGGAGCGGGGGATTTAGGGGTCATGGGCGATCGGTGAATATGGGATGAGGTTATCATCCTACATTGGTGCGGTGGTGGGGAACGGTGGGTGGGTGGCGATCGTGTTGATCAATCAAAGCCACCAAAATGCCTGTGTCTACAATTACCCGTTGCAGCATTATTGACCATAGCCCTGCATGTAATCTGGGTTCGTTGAAAGATCTCCTGGCCCTTCGCCAGCACCAATTGAGGCACGCGCAACTTCAAAAAATGATCGCTGTGCAGGTTCAGGCTGAGGTGTCGTGATTTTCTGCCGTTTGGTCCACAGGAACTCTGCAAAGCTTAGGGATCTGCTGTTTAATAAAATCCCAGGTTTCG
>JBIKWV010000803.1:0-3274 GCA_044356135.1 Elainellaceae cyanobacterium | reverse complement strand
AAGAGTACCCATAGAAGTTGGGTGATCAACAACACAGGGTCTAACAGTGAAGCGGTGCGGCTCCCTATGGTGGAAAGTTGGACTGCTATGGCAAAGACTGACGGAGCAGAAATTCACGAACTGTGGCGTCTTCTGTGAGACCGATTGCTCGGGAATAGGCTCGCTTGGCTTCGGATGGGTGCCCCAACTGCTGCAACAAATGAGCTTTGAGTGCCCAATAGGGCTGGTAGGTTTTTACGGATTCATCGGGCAGGGTCTCAAGGCAGGCTAAACCTTTTTCTAATCCTTGAGCTTGTGCGATCGCCGCCGCATAACTGGTTAATGCACCGAGCGTAGGCGAAAGCTGAATCAACCCTTCGTACAACAATATCAGTGTTTCCCAATCGACCTGCTGGGTGGCAATCCGCTGAGCGTGGAGAGATTGAATCGCCGCTTCCAGTTGAAATCGTCCCAATTGCTTCAAGCTGGCGGCCTGGGCCAGTTCGCGTTCGGCCTCATCGATCATGGGCTGTACCCAAAGCCGGGTATCTTGCTGCAATAGAGGGATGTATTCACCGTTAGAACCACGACGGGCATCGCGTCGAGCTTCACAGTACAGCATCAGCGCCAGTAACCCCCGCGCTTCAGGCTCTTGCGGCACGAGCTGAACGCACAAACGAGCCATCCAGATCGCCTCTTCCGCCAGACCACGATGCCGGGGATCGCGCCCATCGACCGTTTCCCAGACATTGGTATACGCCGCATAAATGGCCTCTAATACGGCAGATAAACGACCTGGCAATTCGTCTACTTCGGGTAATTCAAACGCAATGCCTGCATCCCGAATCTTTGTCTTGGCTCTCACCAGTCGCTGGCTCATGGTCGCGGGGGCAACCAGAAATGAGGAGGCAATCTGTGCCGCAGTCAGCCCCAGTACTGTTTGCAGCATCAAGGGGGTGTGCATGGTTGCGTCAATTGCAGGGTGGGCACAGATAAAGAGCAATTGAAGTCGCTCGTCAGGGAAAGGATCTGAGACATCGGACGATTCAGTTTGTGAGTGCGCAAGCGCTGACTGGTCAGTTTGCAGGCTGCTCAATAGCGTCTCAAAAATTTTTGCTTGAACACGATCGCGTCGTGCCGCATCGATCAACCGATGCCGTGCTGCTACCAGTAGCCAGGATTCGGGATGATTGGGAATCCCTTTCTCTGGCCAGGTTTTCAGCGCTGTCAGGAAAGCATCGCCGAGGGCATCTTCAGCAGCCGCGATATCCCTGGTTCGAGATGCCAGATAAGCTACTAACCGCCCATAGGAGCTACGGGCTACCATTTCTGCCGCTCGACGTGCATCCATGTGTGGTTAATCTCTGGGAAGGGACTGTTGCCAGGCGGGTAACGCTTCTATCCGAGCGTACCAGTCCCGAATGTGCGGATAGTTCTCCAGGGGAAACTGACCTGGAACGGCATAGATCAAGTCACCTGCAACTGCAAAGTCTGCCAGGGTCAGATCCTGACCAACCAGATACTTCCGTCCAGCCAGGTGCTGATTCAGGGCGATCGCCTCTTGATGAAATCGTTGCGTTGCCCGTTGAACGATCTGCGTATCGGGTTCTCCCTGCTGCAACAGCCCTTTGACAAAATTCTCATAGGCCAGGGTTTGACAGGGCTGATACCAGTGAGCCAATTGCCATGACTGCCAGCGCAGGATATCCATGCGGCTTTGCAAATCCTCTGGCCAAAGGGAGTTGGGAACTTGACTGGCCAGGTATTGCATGATCGCTGCGGATTCCCAGAGAATAAAATCACCATCCTGTAGAACTGGCGTTCGTCCGGTGGGATTGAGTTTGAGAAACTCCGGGGTTTGGCTCTCGCCCTCCACAATATTCACATACTGAAGTTCCAGCGGCAGCAGAAGATGAATCGCTACTGCATGAACTTTGCTGGTATTCGGTGAGGGAGGGAAGTAGTAAAGCTTCATTAGAATATGCTCCTAAGCCTGATTCATGGGCAACAACGGACGAACTTCTACAGCACAATTGCTGGCGGCAGGACAGCGAGATGCCCAGTCCAGAGCCGTATCCAGATCAGCAACATCAATGATGAAAAAGCCTCCCAGTTGTTCTTTGGTATCGGCATAGGGACCGTCTTGAACCTTCCGTTGCCCGTTCTGCAGACGCAGCGTTGTGGCCGTGTGGCCGGGATAGAGGGCTGCCCCCCCTGCTGCCACTCCTGCCTCTACCAGGGCTTGAGAATAGGCGTTGTAGGCAGGCATGTATTTTTCTCGATCTGTGAAGTCTTGCTCGGTCTCGTAAACCAGAATGGCGTATTTCATAAGGATGGACTCTCTTTAGACGACGTATAGCAACTGAAGGGTTGGTTGGGATGGGGTGCAGGGGTGGAACCCCTGCGTGGGGGCACCTGCCCCCACACCCCCTGTCCTAACCAAGGTGGCGGTAGCTATAGAAGCACAAGGGTCTGCTTTATGCTTCTATTTCTATGACGAGTAAACGACGGTCATTTCGACAGAACCTGAAAATTTGCTAGCCATTCTCGTTGATGAGAGAGGGGGAGTGGGGGCAGTGCCCCCTGCACCCCCGGACCGCACCAGCGTGAAATCAGTTAACTTCAGCGTCCGAGAACTAGCGGTTTTATAATTGAGAAATGCAAAAGCTCACGATCACCCGACCTGACGACTGGCATCTCCACCTACGCGACGGCGCGGCCTTGAAAGCGGTTCTGCCACATACGGTGCGTCAATTTGCCCGCGCGATTATCATGCCGAATTTGAAGCCTCCAGTCCGCTCAGTCGCTGAGGCAGCAGCCTATCGCGATCGCATCCTGGCAGCAGTTCCAGCGGGTCAACAATTTGAGCCACTGATGACGCTCTACCTCACCGACAACACCAGCCCCGAAGAAATAATCGCGGCGAAAGCCTCTGGATTTGTCAAAGCGGTCAAGTACTACCCCGCCGGGGCAACAACCAATTCAGACCTGGGGGTGACAGACATTCGCAAGTGCGATCGCGTTTTTGAAGCGATGCAGCAGGTGGATCTGCCTTTACTCCTGCATGGGGAAGTGACTGATCACACGGTTGATATGTTCGATCGTGAGAAGGTGTTTATTGAGCGACATTTGATCCCGCTCAAGCAGCGATTTCCCAGTCTGCGCGTTGTCCTTGAGCACATTACTACCTCAGATGCGGTGCAGTATGTCCTATCTGCAAACAACATCGCTGCAACCATCACCCCACAGCATTTGTTATTTAACCGCAATAGCCTGTTCCAGGGTGGCCTTCGCC
>JBIKWV010000802.1:0-3275 GCA_044356135.1 Elainellaceae cyanobacterium | reverse complement strand
TGAGAACGCTGTTACTGCTCGTCGCCTGTAGTGTTCTGGCAAGCATCATTGCCCGATTCCTCTTCAGTCCTGCAAGCGCCAATCGTCAGGTTTCGGCCTACACATTTCCGGCCACTGTAGAGTTACCCTCCTGGCAATTTGTTGAGAGTCATCCCCTGCCCCAGGAATTTCTCAAACTCAAGTCGCAACGACGTGAAGAAGTGATCGAATGGATACGTCATGCGCTGCCCCAAGCATTTCTCGAACTCACCCCAGACACAAGAGAAGCAGAACCCCAAAAAGATTTTGTTTTGTCTGGACGAGCGTATCGTTACCAGCGTGGTAATTTCACACTCAACATCGAAATGCGCTACGTGATTTACTCGATAGGTGATCTAGAAGAGTACTACGAGGGTTTGTGGCGATCGCCATCGGAGCCGCTCACGAACAACTTACGACACAGCCAGGAGCAGGGGTATTATGCTGTCTTCAAGCGGGGTGATGTGGCTTACTTAACGGCCTGCATCAATCCCAGAGGGGGAAGCACAGTGACAGATGAGCAATACGTATACAATCGGCGGATGCTGGATAGCCGCCCTGAATACTGGTTACCCTGGCTATTAGGCAACCACAGTATGCGAGATTTTCGGTGTTTGTGGACAGAACTATCGTTGACAACGCCTAATCTCGATTCGCATACCTTTGTGATGCTGGAAGACCTCTGGGGTTTCTGGTATCGCCACTGGAAACGGCAATTCCCCGCGCTTTAGCATCGGTTGATTCACTTGCCCTGTGAATAGTGTTGGAGTTGATGCCACCGGGAAAAAGGTGGTGTTTCTGGCAGACCAAGGCTTTGGGGATCATCAACTGATGGATTACGTGCGGCATACCTTACGATGGAATTTCCGCATTCGCTTGAAGCCCCAATGCCTGTTCCATACCCCCGGTTTAGGCTGGAAACAGTTCAAAAATTATGCCTGGTGCTGGCGGTGACGACGCTGTATTTGACTCTCCAGGGCACAGCGATTGTCGAAGCCTCACACCGTCGGTGGGTGGATGTTCACACCTATCGAGGTATGAGCCACCTGAAAATCGGTTGGGAATGGGTCACCTCCTATGCCCGAAAGGGTTGGACTTTATTCACGCCTTCGCTGCTCAAGACCAATCGAGATCCTGACAGCAATGACCTTTGATTTAGATCGGCATGTAGAGCGGTTGGAGGGGAGATATGGAAGCAACACAGGCAATTCTGCTAAGGCTGGCTGAATCCCAGGAGCAGATGCAGCACCAACAGGACAGAACCAACCAGGCGATCGCCCAATTGACCGGGCGGATAGACCAACTCTCTGAAAAGATTGATGCGTTTGTGCATGAGTTTCAATCGGTGCTGTCGAACCACGACGATCGCCTTTCCCGCATTAAGGCAGCAATTGAAGCGAATGCTGATGCGATTGGACGGCTGACTCGTAATGCTGAATCCTAATGCTGAATCCGACCGGACAGAAATGAAGGCAACCCATCAGCGAATGGATTCAATGAACACTCGTCTGGATGAGCTGGTGAATTATCTGATGCAGAAGGATGGCCAGTAGCGATCGCCCATCCTCCCATGTTCAGCGACTGAACGGGGCGATCGCCTGTATCAGCATCATTTGAGATCACCCGTAGGCAAAAGAGTAGAGAGCAGTGTATTTGCGAATAGATTTTGCGGATGAATTTAATAAGACTAAAAGCAGACGAGATTGCGAGCAGTGGTGAAAAGCGATGAGGCAACGACCTGGGGCAGTGAGGCCAGAAGAAGCCGGATTGACTTACGGCTATGAGGTTGTGACGGTGAATGTGCGGGGTGAAATTGTGTGCCGGGAGGCAAGAAGCACCCGCATCTTTCGAGAGCGAGTGGGGATTACGGTACTGGACTTAGCGCCGATTCCAGGAGGGCGTTTCTGGATGGGATCGCCCGATTCAGAGAAGGATTGTTCAGAGGATGAAAGTCCGCAGCATGAAGTCAGTGTAGCTGGATTTTGGATGGGGCAGTACGCAGTGACACAAGCGCAGTATGAAGCAGTGATGGGGGAGAATCCCAGTCGGTTCAAAGGCGCGCATCGCCCGGTTGAGCAGGTGAGTTGGCACAAAGCGGTAGCGTTTTGCAATCGCCTGTCGGCCCAAACAGGGCGGCGATATCGATTACCAAGTGAAGCGGAGTGGGAATATGCGTGTCGGGGAGGAACGACAACGCCGTTTCACTATGGAGAGACACTGAGTAGTGAGTTTGCAAATTATGACGGAAATTTCCCTTACCAATCTGAACCCAAAGGAAAGTATCGAGGAGAAACGACGGAAGTTGGACAATTTCCGCCGAACGGGTATGGACTCTACGACATGCACGGGAATGTGTGGGAGTGGTGTTTAGATCACTGGCATGACAACTATGAAGGAGCACCGACGGATGGGAGTGCCTGGGTGAGAGGTGGAAACAACAATCGCAGAGTGCGGCGCGGTGGCTCCTGGGTCAGTAGTCTGAAGTCTTGTCGCTCCGCGTCTCGCTGCTTCAACTTCCCGGTTGTGCGCTTCAACAATTTCGGTTTTCGGGTTGTGAGTGTTCTTCCGAGGAATCTTCAGTAGCGCTTTGCTCTTCTGCACTCTGCTCTGTGTTTTGAGTTTCTCTGTGAGGGTGTGTTCCGGCTTTTCGGTTGGGATACGATCATGCCTTTGCTGGCAAGAGCGATTGCCCGCTTCCAGGGAAAGTTTCGGTGGGAAAGCGGTGGCTGCCTCATCAATCCCCAATTCTGCTGGGTTAGGGATGGAAACCTTGCCGACCGGATTTATTATCGGTAAGTATTTTGTGCAAATCTAAGCAACAGTTGCATCAACGATTCAAGTGCCGCATCTGTGTGAGGAGCCAGAACATAAGCCAGAACTTTGCCCGTCACGTGATCGATCGCGTGCCATAACCAGCGTTGATGCTTCCTATGGCCCACGAAGCTCCACATCTCATCCATTTCCACCGCCTCGACGCGTTCAACAACGACTTCGGCAAGGCCATGTTGTGGCAGTTGCTCCAGGAGCTTTGAGTTAACCTGCCTCAGGTGACGAGATTTTTTTAATTCCTCAATGACCGTTGTTGGGCTGATACTCAGCACCCGAGCGGTATCTCGAATGCCACTGCCGTTGAGTGCCATCTCAGTGATTTGTTGTTTGACCTCAGGCAGGTAACCCGGGTAGGAATAGTGCTTAACAAAGGCGCTACGACGGCACTCAGGGTTACGGCATCGATAGCGTTGTTTACCCGCAGCAGA
>JBIKWV010000801.1:0-3283 GCA_044356135.1 Elainellaceae cyanobacterium | reverse complement strand
AGCAACGCCCGGAGTTAAACCCATGCAGACTCTGCAAGCAGCAGGAGGCAGAGCCTCCAGGCGGGCATTACTGGCTGGAAGCCAGTAACGAGAAAAGAAACCCCTGATAAAAACTGGTGCTGGCACCAGTTTTTATCAGGGGTTTTCTAGTAGACATGATTTATTTAACCCACGACTCAGCCATGTTGCGATCGTGGGTAACATGCTGTGGGCTGCTGGCTACCTACGAGAAACCTAGTCGGAGGGGTTTGGGGACGCGGTCGTCCCCAAGCGGGGGGTTTGGGGGGCGAGCCGTTCCCCAAATAAAGTCTCTACGAAGCCAAAACATTACGGAAACATTCCCAACGGCAGTGATTCTATAACCATAACGGGACGCCTGAGGAGGATATCCTCCTGTGAGAGTTCACTGATTTCTGTGCATTCTAGAAATGCAATCGTTACCTTCCTGAAAATCGCCTTTCTATCGTCACTGTCCCAGAAAAACAGCTCACCTTTATGAAACGACGTTCCTTTCGTCCTGCTGTAACCGCGCTGCGCATCGCTCTGGCAATGGGTCTTGTACTGAGCAGTTTTTCTACCCTGGCGATGGCGCAGGGTTACATTCCTCCCAATCGCGGCCTTCCTGGACGACGTGAAGGCGGCGGTACTCGCGGCAACTGTCTGGATCAGCAGCAGCAACTGCGGACCCTGGTTGCCCTCAACCCCACCACCAACTTTAGCGTCACCGTTTCTGAGCAGCCCACGCTCTACTGGTTTGTCCCCCAGAGTACCGCCAGGAGCGCAGAATTGATTCTATCCAACGCTCAGGGTGAAGAACTTTACACACTCACTTTCCCGATCACTGGTCAGGCGGGCATCGTCAGCGTTAAGCTGCCTGCGATCGCCAACAACACCACCCTGGAAATCGGCAAAGACTACCAGTGGTCCTTCACCGTCATTTGCGACACCCAGGATCTGTCCGGCAACCCTTCTACCTCTGGCTGGATTCAGCGTCGAGAGGCCACCCCAGAACTAAGCCAGCAGTTAGCGGGAGTGGCAGAGGGCGATCGCTTCTCCGTCTACCGCAACGCCGGAATCTGGCAGGAAGCGCTGACCAACCTGGCGGAACAGCGCCGCCAGCAACCCAACGACGCTGCGATTCAGTCTCGCTGGCGTGATTTACTTCAATCCGTTGGACTTGAAGGACTGGCCTCTGCTCCAATCCTCTCCTGCTGTGAGGCTCCCGCAAATTTAAATCGGTAACCCACCCGAAATATAGTTCAAATGGCATTGCTGATTGGGAGGATGAATTTTGGTAGAGAGCCGCGTTAAGCGCGGCTCTCTACCAAAATTCATCCCTAAATTAAGCAATGCCTGACGACAGCTATCGTTTCTTTGGCTTTTGGCATCAAGGCTGGTGGCGTATCAACAGCGTCTCAACTAGCTGTTGCGCTGTTTTTAATCGTTCAGGGTCGTCAGACTGCGCCACCCAGGCGGCCAGTTCATTGAGTGAACCGTTCACCAGATGCGCGAAACCCTCCGGATCGGGGGTATTAAGCTTGCCCTGGGCGGTCACCTCCCGAATCGACTCATAGAGCAATCCAAAGCCGCCCTGATCAAACTCGACTAAGGTCTCTGCCGCCAGAACTGCTGGGGCTTCGACAAAGACCAGCCGCCGCAAATCTTCTCGCTGAGCAATCTCCAGAAACGCCTGACAGCCAATCACCAACTGCTCCCAGGAGTCCTCGATCGGCTGCACTTTGGCATTAATGTGGCTCGCCATCTCGTCATAAGCCTCGGCAATGACCGCTTCAAACACCCCCAGTTTGTCTTTGAACTGGTGGTATAGCGCTCCGCGAGTAATCCCCAGTTCGCTAATGATCTCTTCAGTGCCCGTCGCAGCGTATCCCTTTGTCGCAAATAGGTGACGTGCCCGCTCAATAATCGCCCGACGAGTGCGGAGGGTCTGTTCAGCTTTGGTCAGTTTGGCAGGCATCGCAGTCCATAAAACATACAAACAGAATGTATCTTGACAGGAAAGGGGGTTCCCTCTACTTTAGATACATACAGATTGTATCTTTTATGAGGGTTTGCCTCAAGCAGGTGTTTATGCAAGCTATGCTGACTACTCGTAGAGCAGCGATCGCAGACATTCCGTTCCTGGCCAGAATTGAGTACGAAGCCTCGCTGCCGCCGTTGAATCACTGTTTCTGGGATGGTCTTCTGGAAGGGACGGGCACCCAGTCACTGGCCTTTATCGAGGCGATGCTCAGAACGGATGCTTCCAACTGGGGAAACATTGATGATTTTTTGATTCTGGAGGACGAGGGAAAGCCCGTCGCAGCGGCAGCAGGCTATACGCCCGATACCTCTGAAGATTATTGTCCATTCCGGATATCCCGCCTGGATGCGATCGCTCAAGAACTGCACTGGTCTGAAGCAACTGCAACCGCTTTTCTCGATCGCTATGTTCAATTCTGGGGCGGCGATTGCCAACCACTGTTTCTGACCCCGCAAGCCCCCTGGATTATCGAAACCGTTGCCGTTTTACCAGAGGCGCGAGGCCGGGGACTGGGCAAAGCGATCGTTCGGGCGTTGATCGAAGAAGGGCGATCGCGGCAGCACTCCCACGCCGGAATCATGGTCATCAATGGCAACGAGGTGGCTCGACGGAGCTATGAGGCGATCGGGTTCAAGCCCTACCAGACCTTTCACGCGGACTACTTCAGCGACCAGTACGGTATCGAGTTTCCGGGAGTGACAAAGTTTGGACTTGGTTTGAATTAACGCGGAGGATCAGTATGTCGTTCAGAACAATTCTTGTTGCAGGCGCAAGTCGCGGTATTGGGCTTGCGGTTGGCGAACATCTTGCTTCCCGGTGCGATCGCCTGCTCTCGGTTTCCCGGACAGAAGCCCCGCTTGGCGAATGGATTCAGGCAGATGTCTCACAACTATCCGGTGTCGAAACGGTGGCAAAAGCCGTCGGAGGCGACACTTTAGATGCGCTGCTGTATATGGGTGGCACCTGGGAGACCCACGCTTTCACCAGTCAGTACCGCTTTGAGGACTGCTCAGACGAGGACATTACCCGCGTGATCGCTGTCAATCTGGTCGCTCCCATTCGACTGGTCAAGGCACTGCTGCCTGCCCTGCGGCGATCGCACAATCCTAAAATCGTTTTTATGGGTGCGCTATCTGGACGGGACAACTTTCCGGGGCGGGAGGTCGCCAACAGTGCATCTAAGTTTGGGCTGCGAGGGGTCGTACATTCGCTGCGAGAGGAACTGCGATCGCAGCAGATTAG
>JBIKWV010000800.1:0-3287 GCA_044356135.1 Elainellaceae cyanobacterium | reverse complement strand
CGAGGTACGAAGCACCTCGCCACGACTCATCCTGGGTTTTGGGGAGGGACAATCGCTAGGGCACATTCCACGCCCGCTCATGGTACTGCGATGGCTCAGCATAGGGATCGACCGCAGCATGAGCATGTCCGTGGTCGTGATGATGTCCGTGACCGTGATGGTCGTGGGAATGGCTGTGAGCAGGGTCAGGGCTATGGCTGTGACCGTGACCGTGGTCATGAACCTGGGAGTGCCCGTGGTCGTGACTGTGGCCGTGGTCGTGACTGTGGCCGTGGCCATGATTCCCATTTCCGATCGCAGCCAATCGGAATTTGCACATCTCGCAATTCATTTGCACCTGGCCCAACTGGGTTTCAATCTCGCGCTCGCGCAGCACTGAGAAAAGCTGGGAGTGCAGCCCCATCTCAGGAAGACAGGTCAGGACAATGTCGGGGTGGGCGGCCTGCTGTTCAGCGGAGATGGTGAAAATTTTCTTCACCAGTGCGCCTGTGAACAGGAAGTAGGGCAGCACAATAATCCGCTTTGGCTGGTACAGCCGCGCTCGCCGGAACCCCTCCTCCAGGCGGGGATGGGTGATCCCGATAAAGCAGATCTCGACGGTGCTATAACCGCTACCTTCCCACAGCACCCGTGCCATCTTGTATACATCACCATTGGCATCGGGGTCGCTGGCCCCCCGCCCAACAAACAGCAGTACCGTGTCTTCGCGGGAAATGCCGTGAGGGTTCCACTGGGGGGAGTCCAGGTCAGTCAGGCGCGATCGCCACAGGTCAATGATCCCCGGTGTAATGCCAAAATGCCGCCCGTAGTGAAAGTTCACCTGGGGATGGCGCTGCCTTGCCCGATCCAGCTCGTTGGTCACGTCAAACTTGTTGTGCCGTGCTGCAAACAGCAGAATAGGCAACACCGACAGGTCTGTATAGCCCTGCTCCACGCAGCGATCGACTCCCTGCTGAATTGAAGGCTCCGTTAACTCCAGAAAGCAGGGGACGACGGGGCGAGAGGTATCCAGCGCCTGGTAAGCTTCCGCAAAGTCCAGCAAACTTTGGCGACCATCGGCGTCACGGCTCCCATGCCCCACCAGCAACACCGGGCGCTGCATCGGTAGGGGTGGCAGTTCAGGGATGGCCTGATTGGCCTCAATCGGATAGACAGACAGCAAATTGTTAAACGATTCTGTAGAAATAGACAAAACCCAAAACTCCCTTCCCGTGCAACGCGGGAAACAGAGTGAAAAAGCAGTGGGCGGCGTTCTGGCTGGCAATTTTTGATTTTTGATTTGCGATCGCAAACCAAAATCCGAAATCACTCACAGCTGCGGCACAGCGCCGGACTCGCACCGGACTTTCCCGATACACTGCTGATCACGTTTGCCCAGCTATCTTACCGTATCGGCGATCGGCCCAAAATCCTCACCGAGGGGATAGCACTCCCCGGACGCAGGTCTGGATGCACTCCGCCGATGAATCTTGGGTTAAAGTTGAAGGATTACTGAGCCACCAACCAAACAAAATAGTACAATAGTATTGTCGCGGTTTGGTAGAGAAGCGGCCTCGGCTGCACTGCCATCCCGCTCCCATTCACACCCGTCAGGGGCCTCGCGCCCGGTATTTCCAGGAGAGTCGAATTGTTATGAATAGCTGTATTTTGATGGCGGAGGTCATTCAGGAAGCGCAACTCCGCTATACCTCTGATAACCAGACGCCCATCACCGAACTCTGGGTGCAATTTCCTGGACAGCGCGATGAAGATCCTCCAGAAAGGCTGCGGGTGGTCGGCTGGGGAAATCTGGCGCAGGAGATGGAGAACAGCGGGTATCAGGTGGGCGATCGCCTGATTGTCGAAGGTCGCCTCACCATTAATTCCGTCGATCGCCCCGAAGGCTTCAAAGAAAAGCGAGTCGAACTCACCGCTTCCCGCATCCACCGGATCGCTGCCGATGCCTCGGTGACCAGTAGTGCTCCCGTTGCTGCTCCGACTGCCGCTGCGAAGCCCGCTCCCTCTGCTGCTCCCACCGCTGCGGCGAAGCCTGCCCCCAGCCG
The DNA here is from genome assembly GCA_044356135.1 of Elainellaceae cyanobacterium. Taxonomy (GTDB): domain Bacteria; phylum Cyanobacteriota; class Cyanobacteriia; order Elainellales; family Elainellaceae; genus CAZVXA01. The sequence continues at coordinate 1,245 of JBIKWV010000800.1, read as the reverse complement.
CTCGAAGCCTGTCGCCTCAGAAGCCCCTGCTGCAAAAACACCTGCTTATACAGCAGGCGGTGGTGAAACTGCTGATTTTGATGACATTCCATTCTAGTGGGTCATTTGTTTGGCTCATCGCCATACCTCTGTGGGGTGGGCGTCCCGCCCGCCCAGACGGGCAAGATGCCAGGAATGGCGATACCCATGCCAAATGACCCACTAGTCGTCCACCAAAGAAACGTTGCCTGGTTGGAGTGGCGCACGAAGCGCGCCACTCCAACCAGGCAACCAGGCAAAGTTCGCTTGGCGAACTACTGGGCAGCAGGCAACAAAGTCAAGAACGCTTGAACCGGGGTACACACACAAGGTAGAAAGAGTTGGTCAACGCCATCTGACGAAATTGTCAGAGGAGACCAGTGCTCTGGTTTTGCTGCAAGAGAGGGCGATCGCTATGGTACAAGCCATCCAAACGCCAATCACTTTTGATGAGTTTATCGAGTGGCTCCCGGAGGTTGCGGAGTCGCGCTACGAACTGCGGCGGGGAAGAATCCTTGAAATGCCAAAACCCAGAGGAAAGCACTCAGAGGTTGCAGGGTTCACCATCAAGCAACTGGACAAGGCGATCGATGCAGCAAACCTCCCTTACCTTATCCCAAAGGAGTGCCTTGTCAAGCTCTCAGATGATACGGGTTATGAGCCAGATGTCGTTGTTCTGGATCGTTCCAATCTGGAAAATGAGCCACGCTGGGCAAGAGAATCGATTATCACAGCAGGGCTGACCATCAAACTCATTGTTGAGGTGGTTTCGACCAACTGGCAGGATGATTACCTCTACAAACTGGCAGACTATCAGGCGCTCGGTGTTCAGGAATATTGGATCGCCGACTACCTGGGATTGGGAGGAAGGCTCTACATTGGAAACCCAAAGCGACCAACGTTGAGCATCTATAACCTGATTGAGGGTGAATACGAGGTACAGCAGTTTCTAGGGGGCGATCGGATTGTTTCCCCTCAGTTGAGTGAGCTACCTGTTACGGCTGAACAGCTTTTCAGGGCGGCAGAGTAGTTCGGCAAATTATTGCTTTTCTCGCTCTAGTGCAGCGAATAAATAGTTTTGCAAGGGGTGCAGGGGTGAAACCCCCTTGAGGGGGCAGGGGGTGTGACCCTGCTTGGGGGCTTCGCCCCCAAACCCCCTATGTTGCAAAATTTAGTACTCGCAACACTAGTGAGGTACAGATTTTTGAGAGAGAACCGCGCGGAGCG